>NZ_CBFHHE010000027.1:0-27503 GCF_965655635.1 Nereida sp. | reverse complement strand
TTATCTTTGTCGAAAAGGTAGCCTTCCAGAAACACAATCTCTGCCTGATCAGCCACACCATCCGCAAGATCATCAGGACCCAGTTCTGCCGACACACCCAGGTAGGTGTTCATCGAGCGTTCACCATCTGGGCTCACAAAAATCATTGACCGCGATGTAGGCGCCTCTGCTCCGGCGACGGGCGCGTTTACGAAATCTGTACCGCCCTGCTCCATCGCATCTGCGTAAAACGTCCCGAGCGCATCGTCAGCGACCCGACCCACAAAGCCCGTCTTCAACCCAAGGTTCCCTAGGCCCGCCAGCGTATTAGCGACAGAACCGCCAGGTGCTTGGACACGGTTGTCCATCGCACCATAAAGCGTCTCGGCGCGCTCACGCTCGACCAGCTGCATAATGCCTTTTTCGATGCCCATATGCGCCAAAAACTGATCATCCGATTGGGTCAGCACATCAACAATGGCATTACCGATGCCAACGACTTTGTACGTTTTCATAAATTCTTGTCCTCAAAGGTGCACAGGTCACGGATCAAACACGTGCTGCACATGGGTTTTCTCGCTTTGCACACGTATCGGCCATGTAAAATCAGCCAGTGATGCGCGTGATGTTGAAAGTCAGCCGGCACGTGATCTTCGATTGCGCGCTCAATCGCAACCACATCTTTGCCAACAGCAATGCCCGTGCGGTTCCCGATACGTAAAACATGCGTATCTACGGCCTGCGTAGGCATCCCCCACCACATATTCAGCACGACATTAGCCGTTTTGCGCCCAACACCAGGCAGCGCCTCAAGGGCCGCGCGCGAATTAGGCACGACGCCACCATGCTCTTCGACCAGAATACGGCTCAACTTGATGACGTTCTTGGCCTTGTTGCGATAAAGCCCGATCGTTTTGATGTGCTCAATCACCGCTTCTTCACCCAAAGCCAGCATCTTTTCAGGGGTGTCAGCTATCTTGAACAGCTCACGCGTCGCGCGGTTCACGCCCACATCTGTAGATTGCGCAGACAGCGCCACGGCCACCACAAGCGTGTAGGCATTGACGTGATCCAACTCACCCTTGGGTTCGGGGTCGGCTGCATGAAAGCGCGTAAATATCTCGCGCATGGTGTGATAATCGAGCTGCTTTACCATGACAAAAGCTATGCCCGCTGTACGCAAACGCGGCAAGGTTTTTCGCCCACTCCGCCCCCTCAGCGCGGCCAACCCATTAAAATTTTCGCAAAAACACCGTGAAAGCATGGACGCGCGTTTACGCACTGTTAGCCGCTTAGGGGGTAACTACGAAGGGACCTCTAATACCAAACGGGAGACGCGATCCGTGCTATCAGGACTTGGGCCAGGCTCATATGTAATGACCTCACAAGGGGAGCTACCCGTTGAGTGGCTTGCGGTGGGCGATCAACTGGTGACGCGCGATCACGGCCTGCAGCCTTTGCGCCATATTGAGCGTACCCGCGGCACTGAGAACAACCCACTGCCCGATCCGCTTGTCCTCCCCCTGCCCGAGGGGGGGCATCTCACGGCAAAGCGACCCGCTCTATATGGCTCCGCTGCAAATGGTGATGATGCAACATCCGCTGATTGAAATTCACTTCTCCGTTCAAGAAGCCGTTTGCCCCATCATCTCACTGTCACGCCGAAAAGTATCCCGCTACGTCAGCGCGCGGCCCTTAGTTTATCACACTCTCGTCTTGCCAATGCATGCATTGATCATGGTAAACGGATTGTGGATTGAAAGCTGTGGCTATGTGCAAGGCCAACGAATTAGAATTCCCCCAAGCACCAAAACCGATATTTTGGATCCAACCCACAAAGCACCCCGCCGCGTCCTAACCGCATGGGAGGCAAAGCTAATGCGCAGGCTTATCCCACAAAATCTCAATATTCGCGATATCATTTGAGCGGCCTAAAACCCGCAAGAACTGGGTCGCAAACCATAGCGCATCTGGGTTACGCTGCATTAGGGCTTAGCAGCAAGGACCCACATAAATGGCCAAGATAGATCAATCCGAACCCTATCACTACGGGCTGATCAAACGTGCCATTGAGGTGATTGATTCCCACGACGGCAAACAGCTATCGCTTGATGACATCGCCAGCGAAATGGGAATGAGTGCGGCGCATTTTCAGCGCACATTCAGTCAGTGGGCAGGTGTCTCACCCAAACGCTTTCAACAGTTTCTGACCCTCAGTCACGCCAAAAACATGCTGCACAATAACTTCACAACCCTGGATACGGCAGCTGAAGTAGGGTTATCTGGTACAGGCCGCCTTCACGATCTATTTGTCAAATGGGAAGCCATGAGCCCCGGTGAATTTGCCCGCAAGGGAAGAGGCCTGACCATTCGTTTCGGCTGGTTCGCAACCCCTTTTGGGCAAGCACTGGCCATGGGAACCGACCGCGGGCTTTGCGGCCTCGCGTTCAGCGATGATTGCGGTGCAGACGCAGCATGGCGCGACATGTCTGGCCGTTGGCCCCACGCGCATTTCGTTGAAAACCCCACCGCCCTTGAGAAATGGGTAGGTGCCGCCTTAAATCAAAGCGGTGACACGAAATTGCACCTGATGGGCGCACCCTTTCAGATTAAAGTCTGGGAGGCGCTGCTCGCGATCCCATCTGGCCACGTCACCACCTACTCCGAAATCGCGCACGCCGTGGGCAGCCCAAAGGCGGTCCGCGCCGTTGGTACTGCAGTTGGGCGCAACCCCGTCAGTTGGTTAATCCCATGTCACCGGGCGCTGCGTAAATCAGGCGGCTTGGGGGGATATCACTGGGGCCTTCCCGTCAAGCGCGCGATGCTGGCCTATGAAACTGCGCGGCTGACATAGGACGCGTAGCGCAACCTCGGCGTATTTTGGCGCATCAATCCGTACTGATATTGGATAACACACTGCTCTGACGCATATTAGCCTCAATCAAGGAAGCCAAAGAATATGCATAATGAGGCTACCAATGTTTTTGAAGCAAACCCTACCGATCAGCACAATCGCGACGCTGTCGCTTAGCGCCTGTACGGAATTTGAGGGCGTCGTCAGCCCTGATGATCCGAACCGTCGCACCAAAAACGGCGCTGTCATTGGCGCACTTGCGGGTGCGGCGACCGGCCTGATCAAGGGCGACACCAGTAGTCAGCGCCGCGAACAAGCGGTGGTTGGTGCATTGATAGGTGCAGGTGTCGGCGGTGCAATCGGGGCCCGCCTTGATCGGCAAGCGCAAGATCTGCGGGATGACTTTTCCAGTAGCGGTATCACCATTGAAAACACGGGCTCAGAATTGATCGTGACAATGCCGCAAAATGTTTTGTTTAGAACAGACAGCGCCGATGTGCGCGCCGATCTTAAGCGAGACCTGCGTGCTTTGGCTGGCAACCTGCAAAGCTATCCCAACAGTACAATCGACATTTATGGTCATACGGATGACACGGGGTCCGAAGAATACAACGCTAATTTATCCACTCGTCGCGCCCAGGCGGTTGCGTCTGTTTTGATGGATGCTGGCGTCGCGCCACGGCGTCTACGCGCGTTAGGGCAAGGCGAAACAAGCCCCATTGCCACCAACGAAACTCCCCAAGGCCGCGCTAAGAACCGCCGTGTTGAATTCATTATCCGGCCCACTGACGCCTGATCTATTGGCAATTTTGCTTGGTGGTCATATTGTTTGACCAATCCAAGGAGGCCATATGCCATTCGATCCGATCAGGTCTGAGAAATTATCTGGCGCGGTTGTGCGCCAGATTGAACTTCTTATTCTGCGCGGCGTTCTGCGACCAGGCGAGCGATTACCTTCCGAGCGCGACCTTGCCGAACGCCTCGGCGTATCACGTCCGTCTCTTCGTGAGGCGGTGGCCGAGTTGCAGGACAAAAAGCTATTAGAGACGCGGGCAAGCGCGGGCATCTACGTGGCAGAGGTCCTTGGATCAGCATTTAATCAGAACTTAGTGTCCCTGTTTGCCAGCCACGATGAAGCCGTTTTTGATTATATTCGGTTTCGCCGTGACATGGAGGGCATCGCCGCGGCACGCGCCGCTGTGCATGGCTCTGACACCGACCTCAAAATTATCGACACAATTTATAAAAAAATGGAGGCCGCACACGCCAAACGTAACTCAACCGACGAAGCGCGTTTGGATGCAGATTTTCATATGGCCATTATCGAAGCCAGCCACAACATTATCATGCTTCACATGATGCGCTCGATGTTTGATCTGTTGAAAGAAGGCGTGTTTTACAACCGTGGCATCATGTTCAAACAGCGCACGACACGTGACACTCTATTGAAGCAGCACGGTGCAATGAATGCAGCTGTCCAAGCCCGCGACCCTGACGCCGCCCGCCATGCAGTAACTGCCCATTTGGATTTTGTGGAAGCCGCACTTGATAACCATCAAAAGCGCGAAGCTCATGAGTTGATCGCACAAAAACGCCTCGACAAAGAATTAAAGCGCTAACCACACACAAAAGCCCCGCGCACAAAATTGGGCACGGGGCTTACTGTTTATTGATTTGGTCGAATTAGTGCAGCTTGGCTGCAACCTCAACGATACCGTCATCGATAGATTTGTTAAGGCTGGCAGCAGTGCTTTGCTTCGCAACAACGTCGCGTGCTGCACCGATCGCAACCTCAATCGCGCTATCACGGACGTCCTTCATGGCAGCGGCATTTGCCGATGCAATCTGGTCTTCCGCTGCCACAAGGCGGCGCGCAATTGAATCTTTCAGATCGACTTTGGCTTGCTCGGCCGCGGCTTCCGCATCGGCCTTTGCTTTTTCAACGATGCGATCTGCTTGTGCCTGCACTTCTTTTTGCTTGCGCTCGTATGTCGCGAGCAAGGTCTGTGCTTCTTCACGCAGGGCTTTCGCCTCATCCAGTTCAGACTTGATATCAGCGGCCCGCTTATCCAACATACCCATCAACATGGATGGGACGTTGAAATAAAACAGAATGCCCATGAACACCAAGAAGCCACACAGAACAATAAAGTCTGTGTTCTTGAGATCAAAGAAAGGACCTTCGGCTGCCAATGCAGGTGTTGCAAAAAGGGCGAATGCAGGTGTCAGAAACTTGTTCATAGCTTACCCTTTCATCCGCGCAGTAACAGCAGCGGTTACACTGCGTGCATCTGCTTTTCCGCCAAGTGCAGCGACCAATTCTTTGGCCGTATCCTTAGCGACTTCCTCAATGCTCTCTTTGGCGCCAGCACGAATTTCAGCGATTGCTGCTTCTGATTCAGCTGTACGCGCGGCAATCTCTGCATCTGCCTTCGCGATTGCTTTATCCAAATCTTTCTGGATTTCGGAACGCGTTGCATTTGCAATGTTCTGCGCTTCAGCACGAGCATCTGCCAGTGCTTGGTTGTATGCGTTTTCTGCATCGAGAGCCTGTTGTTTCAGGTCTTCTGCAGCAGCCAGATCGTTGGTGATGGCCCCTGAACGCTCTGCCAAAACAGCAGCAATCCGTGGCAATGCCACACGACTAAGGATCAGGTAGATCGCTATAAGCGCGATCACCAACCAGAAAATCTGGTTTGGGAATGTCGAGAACTCAAGCTGAGGCATGCCAGCGGCTTCTGCCCCATGTTCTGCGCCATATGTATCAGTTGCCATCTTGGCCTCCTTGAACCTTGAAGTTTGATGGCAGCCCGTCGGTTAGGACGGGCTGCCGTCAAGAAATGGTAGGTTCAAAGGTTAGACAGCGAACATCAGAAGCAGAGCGACGAGGAACGAGAAGATCCCCAGAGCTTCTGCAAACGCGATGCCGATGAACAAAGTAGCAGTCTGGCCAGCAGCGGCAGATGGGTTACGCAAAGCGCCTGCCAGGAAATTGCCAGCAACGTGGCCTACACCGATAGCAGCGGCACCAGAACCGATTGCTGCCAGGCCTGCGCCGATGAATTGACCCATTTGTGCGATATCGCCTTCCATATCCATTTCTCCTTGGTTTGGAATTTAAAAGTAGTAGTCGTTGGTATTGTCTCGATCTTAGTGAGACGGGTGAAGCGCGTCTTTCAAATAAACGCACGTCAAAATTGTAAAAACGTAAGCTTGGATGAATGAAACCAGCACCTCAAGAGCATAGATCGCCACAACACCCATGATGGGCAAAACGGAAA
Source organism: Nereida sp. (assembly GCF_965655635.1). Taxonomy (NCBI): domain Bacteria; kingdom Pseudomonadati; phylum Pseudomonadota; class Alphaproteobacteria; order Rhodobacterales; family Roseobacteraceae; genus Nereida; species Nereida sp. Next base: position 21,389 of record NZ_CBFHHE010000027.1, on the reverse strand, counting down.
ACGCTCCCAGTGCGCCAGCAAACCCGGCAAAGACTTTCAAAACAGCGTGGCCGGCCATTACGTTACCCGCAAGGCGGATAGAATGGCTCACTGGGCGGACAAAGTACGAAATTATTTCAATCACGGCCAAGACTGGGCGCAGCGGTAGCGGTGCTGATGACACCCAAAATAAACCCAAAAAACCTGTACCATTCTTAGCAAATCCTACGAGTGTCACTGTCAAAAACACCCCCATCGCCAACACAGCGGTTACCGCAATTTGTGCAGTCGGAGTAAAAGATGTCGGTATCAGACCCAGAAAATTGGTTACTACAATGAATAAAAACAACGTGAACACATACGGGAAGAACCCAAGCGCATCTTTACCGGCGACATCCTCCACCATTTTGTAAACGAACCCATAAGCCATTTCAGCAATTGACTGAACTCGGCTGGGAATAATCGCTCGGCCGCGCGTACCGACAACCATTAGTGCTAACACAGCGAGCACTGCTAAGAAGTTCCAGACCGCGCTATTCGTGACTGTGAAAATAGAAAGTTCTTTGCCACCAAATGCTGGTTTAATTTCAAATTGATCCATTGGGTGGATCGAAAGAGCAGGATCTTTCGTCCCTACCAGCCCGACAACAAACAGCAAAATCGCAGCTGCGATCAGCGCGAACCCAATACCTTTAGTACCCTTTGGTGTTTGACCAGCGGTTTGCTCTGTGTTCGACGCCATACTTAGCCCTCTTTGCTCTGCTTGGCGACTTCATGAGCCACCGCTTCGGTCTGAATTTCCTTGGAGGTGCGTATCATAACGTTCACCCCAGCAACGAAACCCAGCAATGTAAATACGACCAAGAATATCGGCAGCGTACCAAAAAGCACATCCAGACCGTATCCCAAGCCAACCCCGATCAATAGACCGGAGACCAACTCTGTCACCATTCGCCAACCCTGCTGGGCCATTGAATAATGCTCTTCCACTTTCGGTTTGGGCGTTTGGGTGTCCTTCAGCGCATTGATACGCGCATCCAGCTCTTCAAGCCGTCTTTTATCAGGCTCATTTACCATGCCCACACCTTTCGTGGTCTTGGCGGTTAGCTATTGCCAGAATGCATCCGTGTCAATAACGCCAGACACACTCTAACCCATTGATAAGTAATATAAATGATATTTCATCGCAGACGATGCGACAGGTTTCAGCAAAATCCATTATTCAACCAAATGGTTGACGATCACCATTTTTGCCCCCAATTACATTCATAACATGACTGATCTGGATGCAACATTTGCCGCGCTCGCGGACCCCACACGCCGCACGATCCTGTCGATGCTGCTTGAAGACGACATGGCAGTGACTGACGTGGCAGAACCCTTTGACATGTCTTTGGCTGCCATAAGTAAGCACCTCATCATCTTGCAAAAGGCGGGACTTATCTCGCAAGAAAAACACGGGCGGGTAAAGTGGTGCAAGCTTGAGCCGGATGCGCTACGCGGTGCCAGCACTTGGATGCAAAGCTTTGGTCAATTCGAGCCAGTGAACCTTGATGCGTTTGAGGCGTTTCTTGCCACGCAGCTTGAAGATGAATAACGCCACAAGACAGCGCTTAGTCCTGCGCGAACGTCCACGTCTTAGCCACACTCTTTAAATGCTTTAGAAATGCCTGCACTTTGGCGGTGCGGTGCAAATCTACGTGGGTGACAAGCCACATCGGGACGGACCACTCATCAAGGGATGGCATCACCTCGTGCAGATCGTCACGCATGGCTAGTTCCCATTCAGGCACAAACCCAATGCCAGCACCCGCAGCAATCGCATCTTCCATGCTACGATTATTAGAAGTTCGGAACACAATCTGATCTTCAGGGACTTCACGCCCCAACCATTGAATGAACGGCGCACGCGAAGAACGGCTGTCGTGGCTCACAAAGCCATGCCCTGAAAGATCGCCGTTTTTCGGCAGCCCTTTACGCGCCACATATTTTTCGTGCGCCACAAGGCACATACGTTGCTTCATGAACTTCTGCACAACATTGTCTGGCTGATCCGGTGCTGCGCCTGCGCGAATGGCGACATGGGCCTCGCCGTATTCAAGGCGGAACAACCGTTCACCCGTCAGATACCGTACGCGCAAATCAGGGTGCTGGACCTGAAAATCACTGACCACACCACTCAAAAGCGGCGAAATGCCCGCAAGAGATGTCACAACAAAATCACCAGACACCCCCTCGCCCCGCCCTTTGAGGCGCCCAACAAGCTGGGTGAATTGTTCATCCGTAGTAGCCGCAACCTGCAACAAGTCTTGACCGGCTTCCGTTGCAGTGTAGCCGCGCGCGTGGCGCTGGAACAACTTCACACCAAGCCTGCCCTCAAGCGCATCAATATGGCGAATTACAGTAGCATGATGCACGCCCAATACCTCGGCAGCCCCGCTTACGGTACCGTTGCGCGCCACCTGAAAGGCCGTGCGTATTTCATCCCAATCATTCATGACCCACTCCGTCTCTCAATCATCCGCAAATTTCACTGTGCACAATTCAACAGAACGCGCCACAACTTTGCGCAATATGCTCAAAGTTGCAGATCTAATAGAAGAAAGATCAGAGTTTTTTTCAGCTAGAAAGCACAGTACATGCCCTCCAATATTCTTCGCCTTGATACGTCATCCAATACTGTTTCTGCCTCAAGCCGTATGCTTGTAGACGCGGTCGTTGCAAAACTGGGCGGCACTGTTGCCACCCGTGATTTGGCCGCAACGCCTCCTGCCCTTGTTGACTTGGGCTTTGTTACGGGCCGCAGTTTGCCAAAGGCTGACCGCTCAGCCGAGCAAGCCGCCTCACTTGAGTTGTCAGACACCTTGATCGCAGAACTTGAAGCCGCCGACGCAATCGTAATCGGCATGCCAATCTACAACTTCGCGCCACCTGCCGCCCTTAAGGCATGGGCCGACCAAGTTGCCGTCCCTCGCCGCACATTTAGCTACAGCGCGGATGGCCCCAAAGGTCTACTTGAGGGCAAAAAAGCATATGTGGTCGTGACTTCCGGCGGCACGCAAGTGGACAGCCCGATTGATTTCGCAACACCGTGGTTGCGCTTCTTTTTGGGCTTCATCGGCATCACCGATGTGACCGTGATCGCGGCTGATCGTTTGGGGGCGGATGCAGAAGCCAAATTAGCCGAAGCCAAAGAGCAAATCGCAGCCCTGTCGTAAGGCCACACAATCAGGCGGGCAGATAGGCAGTCTTGCTTTCTGCCCGTTCACCACAGCTGCTCTTCTAGAAGAAGGCGGACACATATTAGTACGGCGCCGCTTCTATTGACTCAGTACGCCGCTCGGCCTAAACGCGAGCCAAATCACGGAAGTCTCAAACTTCCGGTCTTTATGGTATCTACCAAAGATCGCCCTCCGTCAGCGCGTTGCGCCCACGGGGGTATTTGGGGTTTTTCGGATTGGCCCTTATGTTTGGGCCAAATGGAACAAAGTGCAAAGGGGCACGCGTATGTTTGAAAATCTATCAGATCGCCTATCAGGTGTATTCGATCGGCTGACCAAGCAGGGTGCGCTTTCAGAAGATGACGTCAAAACAGCGCTGCGCGAAGTACGTGTGGCTCTTCTTGAGGCTGACGTTTCCCTGCCCGTTGCCCGTGACTTCATCAAGGCCGTGCAAGAAAAGGCTGCAGGACAGTCTGTCACTAAATCGGTCACGCCTGGACAACAGGTCGTCAAAATCGTCCATGACGAGTTGGTCCATGTATTGGCCGGTGACGAAGGCGAGATCGGGTCACTAAAAATTGACAACGCCCCTGCCCCCATTTTGATGGTCGGTTTGCAGGGTGGCGGTAAAACGACAACCACCGGTAAACTTGCCAAGCGGCTGAAAGAGAAAAACGGCAAACGCGTTCTGCTGGCCTCTCTCGACATTTATCGCCCCGCTGCGCAACAACAGTTGGCCATTCTGGGCACACAGATTGGCGTAGATACTTTGCCAATCGTTGCCGGTGAAAGCGCTGTGCAAATTGCAAAACGTGCCAAGCAGCAGGCAACAATGGGCGGCTATGACGTCTATATGCTTGATACGGCGGGCCGTTTGCAGATCGACGAAACCCTGATGAAAGAGGTCGAGGACGTCCGCGATGTGGTGGACCCGCGCGAGACGCTTTTGGTTGTCGATGGCCTGACAGGTCAGGTCGCCGTGGAAGTGGCCGAAGAATTTGACGCAAAGATTGGTATTTCTGGCGTTGTGCTGACCCGTATGGACGGTGACGGACGGGGCGGGGCGGCGCTTTCTATGCGCGCAGTTACAAGCAAGCCGATCAAGTTTGTGGGTCTGGGCGAGAAAATGGACGCTCTTGAGGAGTTCCACCCCGAACGTATCGCAGGCCGTATCCTTGGCATGGGCGATATCGTCAGCCTGGTTGAAAAAGCGCAAGAAACCATTGAGGCCGAACAAGCCGAACGCATGATGAAGCGCTTCCAGAAAGGTCAGTTCAACATGAACGACCTTAAGATGCAGCTTAACCAGATGCTTCAAATGGGCGGAATGGAAGGCATCATGGGCATGATGCCCGGCATGAAAAAGATGGCCAAGCAAGTTGAGGAAAGCGGTTTCGACGACAGCATTCTGCGCCGCCAGATCGCGCTTATCAATTCAATGACCAAGAAAGAGCGCGCCAACCCGCAGCTTTTGCAAGCCAGCCGCAAAAAGCGCATCGCACACGGCGCTGGCCTTGAGGTGAGCGAATTGAACAAGCTCATGAAAATGCACCGCCAGATGTCCGATATGATGAAGAAAATGGGCAAGATGGGCAAAGGCGGCATGATGAAACAAGCCATGAAAGGCATGTTCGGAAAAGGCGGCCCTTCCCAAGCCGAGATTGAAGCAGCACAGCAACAAATGGCGGGTCGCAAAATGCCAGCGGGTCTTGGCGGTGCTGGTGGTTTGGCCGGTTTCCCCGGCCTCGGTGGTGGCGGCGGTTTGCCCCCCGGTTTGACGAGCTTTGGCAAAAAGAAATGATCCGCACCGCGATCATCAACACAGCGCGCATCATGCTCGGCTTTGCGCCGGTTATTTTTGCCGCGCCAATCTTTGACGTTGTTCAGGGAAGGGCCACGTAATGCACACTGCCAATATCCCTGTCCTCAATACAAAGCGGCTGTCCCTGCGCGGGCCAGAGGCTGAGGATTACCCCGACTTCAAAACCACCTTCAGCAGCTACCGTTCGCGGTTTATGGGCGGCCCTCTGAATGCCTATGAGGCGTGGATGCTTTATGCAGCCGAAATCGGGCATTGGAATATTCGCGGCTTTGGTATGTGGATGATCCATGATCGCATCACCGACGAGACTTATGGTATGGCTGGTGTCTGGCAGCCCGCGGGCTGGCCTACTGCAGAATTAGCATGGATCATCTGGCCCAAAGTGGCGGGCCGCGGCATCGCGCTTGAAGCTACGCATGCGGTACGCGACTATGCCTATGAAACGCTGAACTGGGACACTGCCGTCAGCTATCTTGACCCCAAAAACCTTGAAGCAATCCGTCTGGCCGAACGTCTTGGCTGTACCAAAGATGCGGATGCAGCCAGCGTTGATGACAACGATGTGGTTTACCGCCACCCGACACCAAACGCGCTGCACAACAGCCAGCTGCGTCACGGTATAGAAATGGAAATTGATCACTACCGCGATCCTGAATTCACCCCGAAAGGATGGGCTCTTGACTGATGCAGTAACTAAAGCCGCCGCCGTTTTGGCAGAGCACCGCGCGAGTATTGACCGCTTGGATGCGATCCTTGTGTACACCCTAGGAGAGCGCTTCAAGCACACACAGGCAGTGGGGAAACTCAAAGCCGAACACGACCTTCCCCCGTCCGATCCCACGCGCGAGGCGCATCAGATCGCACGGTTAGAAGATTTGGCAGGCAGGGCCGATCTGGACCCTGAATTTGCCAAGAAGTTTCTCAACTTCATCATCGCTGAAGTCATTCAGCATCACCAAAAACACCAATCATAACCCATCAAAGGAATTAATCTCATGGCTATGAAAATCCGTTTGGCCCGTGGTGGCTCTAAGAAACGCCCTTTTTACCGTGTCGTAGCAGCTGACAGCCGCATGGCACGTGACGGCCGCTTCATCGAGAAGCTCGGCACATACAACCCGCTCCTTCCTAAAGATAGCGAAGAGCGCGTGAAGCTGGACATGGAGCGCGTGCAGTACTGGCTGGGCGAAGGCGCACAGCCAACTGACCGTGTAAGCCGTTTCCTCGAAGCTGCTGGTGTTCTCGAAAAGAAAGAGCGCGCCAACATGAAGAAAGCCATTCCAGGCAAAAAAGCGCAGGAACGTGCAGAAGAAAAAGCAGCGAAAGCGGCTGACGCGGCAAACGCACCGGCTGAAGAAGCACCGGCTGAAGAAGCGGCTGCAGCAGAAGAGTAAGTCTTTTGTCAGTTTTGTCCCCGCACGGATGGCAAGGTTTTTGGGCTCATATAAACGCTCGTTAGCTTTGTCCTCGCGGGGGCAAAATTACCAAAGGCTTGGAACTGCAGTAGACGCTGTCTGAACACCGCAATTGCACCGTCGTCCACCAATCTAGACACACCATAGGAAAAGGTTTGAGCCGCCATGTTCAAATTGATGCGCTTAATCATGTTTGTTGGTGCTGCTTTTCTGGCAGGGATCGTTTATCAGATGGGCAACACATCAGAAGCCTGCAAAAATGCAGGTGGCACCATACGCAACTCAATTTGTGAGATACCTCAATGACCCAGAACACCTCCGACAAGGTTTTGGTAGGCACAATCGCCGGTGCATTCGGAGTACAGGGTGACGTCCGCATCAAATCATTTTGCAGCTTTGCACCTGACATCTTCGGCTATGCGCTGACAGACGAAAGCGGCACGCTCAGCATCGAGATGGTTCTGGTTCAGCAAATCAAGAACGGCTTTGCAGCGCAAATTGAGGGCGTCGTGACTAAAGAAGATGCGGACGCGCTTCGAGGTATTGATCTGTTCGCCACCCGTGAGCAGCTTCCCCAAGCAGACGATGATGAGTTCTACTACGCCGATCTGATCGGTCTGGCGGTGTTTGACACTGGCGGAACCGAGCTTGGCACCGTTAAGCACGTCATGGATCACGGTGCGGGCGATTTGCTTGAAGTCCAAGGCCCCAAGTTGAAAGACACAGTGTTGGTACCTTTCACCAAAGCTGCCGTTCCAACAGTAGACGTCGCGGGCGGACGCGTGATTATTGACCCACCCGAAGGTCTCTTTTGAACGCCCTACGGTATCAACGACACTCACAGTCACAACTCACCGCACTACAGGCGCGCTGAAAGAGGACATCCCATGACTGACGCGCCGCAAACCCCGTCTGCTGAAACTCCCACAAAGCCTGTCCGCGAAGAACGCTCCGTGGGGCGCAAGTCTATTTCCGCGTCACTCAAACCGCGCGAGTTGCTGACCGAAAAGCCACGCTTGGCCCGAGCATGGGATGCGCGTGTGGTGACCCTTTTGCCCCAAGCTTTCCCCGGTATTTTAGGCGAAAGTCTGACCGGCAAAGCCCTTAAAGACGGTGTGTGGCAGTTAGAAACCACAGACCTTCGCACATTTGGGGAAGGCCGGCACAAAAATGTTGATGACACGCCGTCGGGCGGTGGTGCAGGCATGGTGATGCGCGCGGATGTGGTGGGCAACGCCCTTGCAACTGCGCACCGCGGCGCACGGCATCCGATGATTTACCTCAGCCCTCGCGGGAAAAAGTTTGACCAAGGCATGGCCCAAGCTCTCGCGCGCGAAAACGGTGTGACACTGCTTTGTGGTCGGTTTGAAGGGGTGGATGAGCGCGTTCTTGAGCGCTTTGACATCATGGAGGTTAGCCTTGGGGATTTCGTGCTCACGGGTGGTGAGCTGGCCGCTCAAATGATTTTGGATGCCACGGTACGGTTGTTGCCGGGTGTTCTTGGAAACGCCGACAGCACCGTTGAGGAAAGCTTTTCAAATGGGCTTTTGGAGCACCCGCAATACACCCGTCCAGCCGAATGGGAGGGCATGAGCATCCCTGATGTTCTGACCAGTGGAAACCACAAAAAGATCGACCAGTGGCGTCAGCAACAATCTGAACACATCACCCAAGAGCGCCGACCTGATCTTTGGCAAGCGCACCTCAAAAAGGATTAGGCCCTATTTCTTGCGGTTACCTTTTTGAAGGCCCTTAATCGTCTTTCCCAGTGATTTGTCACGAGCCTTGCGGTGGGCCGCAGTTTGGGTTGCAGCTTCTGAATTATGCGCATCTTCATCTTGTAGCTTTTGCCAACGCTCAACACGCGCGGGATCAACGTTGCCGTCTGCGATACCTGCTTTGATGGCGCACTTCGGTTCAGACTGATGAGCACAATCTGAGAATTTACATTGCGCAGCGACCTCGATCAGATCGGCAAAAACATCCTTGATACCGGAAGCCGCGTCCGTCAGTTGCAACTCACGCATGCCCGGTGTGTCCAGAATTGCGCATCCATTTGGCAGCTGGTGCAACTCGCGGTGGGTCGTGGTGTGGCGCCCCTTTGCGTCATCGTCGCGAATACCTTGGGTCGCCGCTTTTATCTGTCCCGAAAGTGCGTTCACCAGTGTGGACTTACCCACTCCGGATGACCCTAAGAACGCAATCGTCTGGCCCAGCTGTACCCACGGGGCCAACGCATCGGATGGGTCTGTGTTGCGCACATCAATGGCTAGAACTGCGACGCGATCGGAAATGGTTTGGGCCTGCGCCACATATTCATCAGGGTCGTCGCTTAAATCTGCTTTGGTCAGGATAATGACGGGCGTTGTGTCCGCCTCAAACGCCAACGCCACGTAACGCTCAAGGCGTGCAACGTTGAAATCAGCATTGCACGAAGACACAATAAACACCGTATCGATGTTGGCCGCGATAGATTGGGTGTAGGTGATCCGTCCCGCGGCTTTGCGTTTAATGAGACTGCTGCGTTCAAGCCGCGCACAGGCTTTATTCGTCTCTGGATCAAGCATCAGCCAATCACCAACGGTCGCCTCAAAAGCGTGCGGAATCGTTAGATCAACATGGCCACCAATCACCCGAAGCGTATTACGGTGCACCGCTGTGACCCGCGTGGGCTGTGCGGCCGCGGGAAAGTCGGGAATACTTGATGACAAACCACCAAGCTGCGCCTCAAAGAAAGGGGTCCAGCCGAGGCGCGCCAATGGCGCATCGACAGCGTCAGGCGCATCGACCATGTTAGAGCGCTCAGACGCGGGCATGAAGGGCAAAGGTGGTGTTCAACATAGGCGGTACAAATAGGCGACATGTGCAGAGTTTACCAGTTATTTACATGAGCCGCCAAAGCACCGAACAATCCTTGAAATGAATGCCAAGCGTGGCACACAAGGGGTTGTCACGAACCGACGAAAGGCCTTATACGGCCCAAGTCTTACCGCGTTAGCGGATTCGGACACCGCTTGTATTGGTGAACTTGCGCATATGACCCTTTGGTGTTTCGGCAACGGGTATCGCGACTTAGGGAACTGGTGCGGCACACAAGGAATAGTGACCTAACCTCTGGCGGGCGCCACGGCGGACCCGAACGACACCCGAGAGCTCTGAGGCTGCGCCACACCATCGCGGGCAAACCGTGAGCAACATAGGAGACGATCATGAACCTGATCGCTGAACTGGAGGCCGAACAAGTTGCGGCCCTTGGGAACGAGCTTCCCGACTTTAAAGCGGGTGACACCATCCGCGTTGGTTACAAAGTAACCGAAGGCACACGCAGCCGTGTGCAAAACTACGAAGGCGTTTGCATTGCGCGCAAGAACGGTGAAGGCATTGCCGGATCGTTCACTGTTCGCAAAATCTCCTTCGGTGAAGGTGTTGAGCGCGTATTTCCGCTGCACTCCACTAACATTGACAGCATCACAGTAGTACGTCGTGGCCGTGTACGTCGCGCGAAACTGTACTATCTTCGTGAGCGTCGCGGTAAGTCTGCTCGTATCGCTGAGCAAACAAACTACCGTCCCAAGAAATCTTAAGGAGCGGATGTCATGAGAAAAGATACCCACCCTGACTACCACATCATCAAAGTCAAAATGACAAACGGTGATATCGTTGAAATGAAATCCACTTGGGGTTCCGAAGGCGACCAGATCGCTTTGGACATCGACCCATCCGCACACCCAGCATGGACTGGTGGTAACACAAAGCTGATGGATACCGGTGGTCGCGTATCCAAGTTCAAAAACAAATACGCTGGCTTGGGCTTCTAAACCCGCCACAGATTTGTGTGTTGAATTCAAACGCCGCTCCTTATCTGGGGCGGCGTTTTTCGTTGGTTGATTGCAGTTTTACCAATGGTGCGCGGTTATGCTTTCATTGGGTCTCAACGCCACATATAGTCGCTCAAAAGTATCTTTGCGGATGCGAGCAGATAGATCAAAGGGCCGAATACATGGCGCATATTATCGTTGTAGGAAATGAAAAAGGCGGCGCGGGAAAATCCACGGTTTCCATGCACGTAGCCACAGCCCTGTCGCGAATGGGCCGCCGTGTCGGGTGCCTTGATTTGGACCTGCGCCAAAAAACGCTGGGGCGCTACATTACGAACCGCCAGACTTTTCTGAGTGCCGAAGGTCTTGAACTGCCCACGCCGACTTACCTAGATTTGCCCGAGCTGGACCAATCGACGTTGGCGGAGGGCGAAAACATTTATGATGCCCGCCTAACGGCTGGTGTTGCTGCACTTGATGCGGACAATGACTTTGTATTGATCGACTGCCCCGGCTCTCACACACGGTTAAGCCAAGTGGCGCACTCTCTTGCAGATACCCTGATCACGCCCCTAAACGATAGCTTTGTCGACTTTGACTTGTTGGCCCGCGTCGACACAGAAGGCACCAACATCACAGGCCCTTCAGTGTATTCCGAAATGGTATGGGCCGCGCGTCAGTTGCGCGCCAAAGCAGGCCTAACACCTATTGATTGGATCGTTGTGCGCAACCGTATGGGCGGGCAGAACATGGTAAATAAACAGAAGATGGAAGCCGCCATTGGGAAGCTCGCAAAGCGGATCGGTTTTCGGACAGCAACCGGCTTTAACGAACGGGTTATTTTCCGTGAGCTATTTCCACGGGGGCTGACCCTACTTGATCTACGCGATATTGGCGTAAAGGGGATGAATATCTCAAACGTTGCCGCCCGTAACGAGCTGCGCGAATTGATCAAAGCCCTTGATCTGCCAAACGTGAAAGTCAGCTTCTGATCAGCTTGCGCGCAGCAAGCCACCCATCTCACGCTCTGCAACGCGTCCCGCAACGAACATGGCCAGCAGCCAACCGGTTGCTACTGCCATGGCGATACCCAGCCAGACGCCAATCACGTCAAAGCCTGCGGGGCTTACAAAAACCCAGATGAACAGGCCCACGCCCAAACCTTGGCGGTAGATGCTGATCCACAGAGTCCAGATTGGTTTCTTGAGTGCTTGTAGGATTGAGTTGATTGAAAAGAGCATCATGTAAACGGGGAACAGGATCGCATCGACATGCAGATAGCTTGCCCCGATCTCGATGACCGCCGGATCATCCGTAAAGAGCCCCATGGCAAAATGCCCGCCAAACCATAATGACGGCAACGCGATAGCGGCCATCACAAAGCCAACCTTCCAGCAAAAGCGCAGGGCTTCGCGAACGCGGTCATGCTCACCCGCGCCAAAGTTTTGTCCTGCAATGGGTAAAAGCGCGCCGGTCATACCCAGTACCGGCAACAGCAAAATTTGCTCAATCCGAAGGCCGACCCCGTATGCCGCGATAGCCTCGCCGCCAAATCCCTTAAGGGCGAATTGTACAACAAAGCCAGAGACAAACATCACCACAAGCGCCGTGGTGGTCGGTAGCATTTGCGCAAAGATTTCACGGAAGCTGGCCCATGTGGGGATGAACGCATCACGGGGCACACCCTGCATCATCTCTAGTGCGAACACCCGCGAGAAAATCCAGATCATTACGCCAGTCTGCGACAGGATCGTAGCCGCCGCGATACCGTTGAAACCCATACCGCCCCATATGCCGGGAATGCCGAAAATGAACAATGGGTTCAGTCCGATGTTCGCCACGAACGCCACCATCAATCCGCGCTGCATCGAAACCGTATCACCGTGGGATTGCAAAATACCGTTCGTACCATAGGCTAGCAAAAACGCAGGCAGCGCGAACAGCAACCAATTGAAATACCCCAAGGCCGCATCTCGGTAGGCGCCCTCCTCCGAGACAAGCGCAATCAAAAACGGGCCAGAAAACGCGCCGATACACATCAGCAAGGCCGTTGCGATCAAACCAAAGCTAATCCCTTGGGCCGCCAGCCTGCGCGACGAGGTGCCGTCCTTGCGTCCCTTTGCGTTACTTACAAGTGCGCTGAGCGCCGATCCAAGGCCAAACCCCACGGCCATCATGATGAAAAATGCCTGATACCCAACGGCCAAACCGGCCTGTGCCTCGGTGCCCAACATGCCTGCGAAATAAACATCAACCACGTTATAAAGGGTGGCGAACAACATCCCGAAGGCCGCCGGAACCGCAAGCGCACGAAAGTGACCCGAGATCGGGCCGGTCGTCAGATCATCTTTTTGCATATTTAGTCCGCCGCTTTCATATGCCGTTCAAGCCAACGGACGCCTGCAGATACAATGAGGATAAGAACCAAATATTCCAACACCAAAATAGTATAAATCTCGAGGGGTCGGTACTCGGAGACCACCAATTCGTTCGCTTTGCGGGTTAATTCTTGCATTCCGATCACCGACACCAGCGATGACATTTTGAGCATATAGACCAGCTGGTTGCCCAGTGCAGGCAGGATACGGCGGATCGCTTGGGGCAAGATGACAAAGCGCATAGTGTCGCGGTAGTTCAGTGAAATAGACTGCGCCGCCTCATATTGGCCACGGCTGATTGACTGAATGCCCGCGCGGAAAATTTCGGCCTGAAATGCACTGTCAGACATGGCAAGTGCCAGTACACCGGCCCAGAACACATTCAGTGTCAGGCCCGTAAGTTGAGGCAGGCCGTAGTACACCCAAAGGATCAGAACTAGAATCGGCACCGCGCGCACCACCTCGACATATGTTCGGTTAATCGCGCGGTAGCGGCGCTTGCTAGACAACCCTGGCAGCGCAATCAAAAGCCCAACCACAACCGAAATAAGAATGGCGGTCAGTGACATCAAAATGGTGTTGTAGGCACCGGTCGCCATGAATTTTAGGTTGGCAAGCCCATTGGCAGTGCGGGGGTCCACTACATACCACCCCCAATTTCCAGAACAGCCCGACAACAGCAAAGCCAGTGGAGCAAGAACAATCAAACGTTTCATAACACGCCCCTAATGGTTCAGAATTTGTTGGATAAACGCACCGAAGCGCGCGGATTTTGGGGCAGTAAAGACCTGTTCCGTAGGGCCCACTTCAACGATTTGGCCCTTATCCATGAATACCATCTTATCAGCAACGCGGCGGGCAAAACCCATCTCGTGGGTCACAACCACCATGGTCATTCCGTCACGGGCCAACTCGGACATCACATCAAGCACTTCGGCAATCATTTCAGGATCAAGGGCCGAGGTCGGCTCGTCGAAAAGTAAAATGCGCGGCTCCATACAAAGAGATCGCGCAATAGCGACACGTTGCTGCTGACCACCAGATAATTGGCGCGGCAACTTATCAGCCTGATCAGGAATTCGAACGCGATTAAGATATTTCATCGCACGTTCTTCGGCAGCCTTCGGATCTAGCCCCAAAACGCGCCGCGGACCGAGGGTCAGGTTTTCAAGTACCGTCAGATGAGGGAACAAATTGAACTGCTGAAAGACCATCCCGACGTTGCCACGGATTTTCTCGAGGGTTGCTTTATCGTCAGTTAGCGTCACACCATCCACGATGATTTCGCCCTGCTCATGTGCCTCAAGGCGGTTAATGCAGCGGATCAGCGTCGACTTACCGGAGCCGGATGGACCACAGATAACAACCTTCTCACTAAGGTTCACATCAAGAGACACGTCTTTCAGCGCCTGAAAAGTGTCAAAAAACTTTGACACTTTTCGCATGGAAATTAAGGCAACCATAGTTCACACTTCTCCTAGAGCTGCGTGATGGTAAAAAAGGACACGCAACGCAATTTTTATTGGGATTACCAGTTTCCTGCCGCCAATTTTATACTAACTAGCCCTAAACACACACAGAGGAATACCCATGAAATTTTTTAAGATCGCTGCTGCGACCCTCGTTCTTGCGGCAAGTTCCGTACAGGCGACTGCACAATCTGCCCTAAGTGAAATCCTTTCAAATGGCGTGCTGAAAGTCGGCACGACTGGCGATTGGAACCCAATGACAATGCGCGATGTCGCGACAAACAGCTACACCGGATACGACATCGATGTGATGACGCAGCTGGCTACCGATCTGGGCGTGGAAGTTGAGTTCGTTGCAACAGACTGGAAAACATTGGTGAGCGGCGTGACCTCGGGCCAGTACCACATCACAGGATCAGCCTCTGTTTCGCCAAGCCGCGCAAAAGCCGCAGGGTATTCAGACAGCTACTTCAGCCTTGCGACCGTGCCACTGACGCTGAAAGAAAACGCAGGTCGTTTCTCAAGCTGGGATGATTTGAACAACGCTAATGTTTCAGTCGCCGCAACTTTGGGCACAACTCAAGAAAAGCAAGTCAAAGAGTTCTTCCCGGACGCACAATACCGCATTGTTGAAGCCCCTGCCCGTGACTTCCAAGAAGTGCTCGCAGGCCGTGCTGATGCAAACATCACCTCAAACGTTGAGGCAAACAAACTGGTGGCACAATACGACCAACTGATGATCGTGCCAGTTTCCGAGGGCCGCGCCCCTACACCAATCGCGATGCTTTTGCCACAAGCAGACCAAGTATGGATCAACTACGTCAACACGTGGATCACGCTGAAGCAAGAACAGGGCTTCTTCGACACGTTGGGCAAAAAATGGCAGCTTCTTGCTGAGTAATCAGCGCTCTTAACCAAACCCAAGGGGTCAATTGCGTCTGCGGTTGGCCCCTTTTTTAATTTGAGATTGGAAAACTATGCTGACCATTTATTCAGTACCGGTCGCGATCTATTGCGCCAAATTGCGGATCACCATGCGCCACAAAGGGCTGGCGTGGGAAGAATTGCCCCCACCCGGCGGCTACGGATCTGCGGAGTATAAGGCGATTGTTCCGTCTGGGAACCTCCCCGCCATGGTTGATGAAGGTTTTATGTTGGCGGATTCCGAAGCCATCGCAGAGTACTTGAACGAGGCCTATCCAGACGTTCGGATGTTGCCCGACACAGTGCAACTTCGCGCAAAGGCCCGCGAGAAAGGCAGACTACACGACACGCGGCTCGAACCGGCGGTGCGCGCCATGTATCCTCAAGTAGCGCACGAAACCCGCAACGCAGAGGCTGTGAAGGCCGGTGGTGCAGAGATCACAAAGCACCTTAAAGCATTGGCGCTATTGCTGCGCGACAGCCCACTTGACCAAGACACGCTTTGGCTTTGCGACTGTGGGTTTGCGATCACGTTCGCATGGATCAGAGCGTTTGAGCAGGCACTTAGCCTGCCCGTTGAGTGGCCCCAATCTGTTCTGGATTACGATGCGCGACTACAAAGCTTTGCACCCGTCAGTGATGAGCTTGTTCACTACAAGCCCGCAATGGATGACTATCTCCGCAAGACATACCCCGCATAAAAAAACGCCGCGCTTACCAAAACGCGGCGTTTCCAATTTTCAATTATGAAATGGCTTATGCTGCCAGATCAAAGCGGTCCAGTTCCATCACCTTGACCCAAGCCGCCGCAAAGTCAGCTAGGAACTTCTGCTCTGCATCATCTGATGCATAGACCTCAGCCAATGAGCGCAGGATCGAGTTTGAACCGAACAGAAGGTCAACTTCTGTACCCGTCCACTCACCGCCTTCAGACGTTTTGTAGGTGCCGTCGCCAACATTCGTCCAAGCACCTAAAGTTGAGAGCAAGTTGCGGAAGAAATCGTTGCTCAACGCACCTGGGCGATCCGTCAGAACACCGTGCTTTGTACCGCCCGCATTGATATCGAGCACACGCAAACCACCAATGAGCACAGTCATTTCCGGCGCGCTTAGGGTGAGCAATTGCGCACGGTCCACCAGGTGCTCGGCCGCAGAGCGGACGTTGCCCGCAGGAAAGAAGTTACGGAACCCTTCGGCAGTAGGCTGCATCACGCTGAAGCTGTCCACATCAGTTTGCTCTTGTGTTGCGTCTGTCCGGCCCGGTGTGAACGGCACTGAGATGTCACTACCAGCAGCTTTTGCCGCGGCCTCAAGTCCCGCAGAACCACCCAGAACGATCAGGTCGGCCAATGACACTTTCTTGTCACCAGATTGCGCTCCATTGAAGGCCGCTTGTACAGCTTCAAGTTTAGCAATCGTACCATCAAAGCCATATGACGCGTTAACCGCCCAGTCTTTTTGTGGCGCCAAGCGAATGCGCGCACCATTTGCACCGCCGCGCTTATCTGAACCACGGAACGTAGACGCAGAGGCCCACGCAAGGGCAACAAGCTCTTGTGGTGTTGCACCTGACGCAAGGATATCCGCTTTCAATGCAGTCACATCTGCAGCATCGATCAATGCGTGATCTACCGCAGGCACAGGATCTTGCCACAACTCAGGCTCAGCCGGAACAAGCGGACCAAGACCGACGTTATGTGGTCCCATGTCACGGTGTGTTAGCTTGAACCAAGCCTTTGCAAACGCCTGTTTGAACTCTTCAGGGTTTTCGTAAAAGCGACGTGAAATCTTGGCATAGGCCGGATCTTCGCGCATGGCCAAATCAGACGTGAACATCACAGGCGCGTGGCGCTTTTCGGAGTTGTGCGCATCTGGCACGGTACCTTGAGCTTCCGCCTGAACCGGCTTCCACTGCTTGGCACCAGCAGGGCTTTCAGTCAGCTCCCAGTCGTAACCAAATAGGTTCTCAAAGTAGTTGTTGTCCCAAACCGCTGGGTTTGTTGTCCACGCACCTTCAAGGCCAGAAGTGATTGTGTGCTCGCCTTTTCCGCT
Organism: Nereida sp.; assembly: GCF_965655635.1. Classification (NCBI taxonomy): domain Bacteria; kingdom Pseudomonadati; phylum Pseudomonadota; class Alphaproteobacteria; order Rhodobacterales; family Roseobacteraceae; genus Nereida; species Nereida sp. The sequence goes on along the minus strand of NZ_CBFHHE010000027.1, from coordinate 4,311 downwards.
CTCGTATGAGTTTGCCCAACCAAAGCCCATTGCTTCAAGACCAGCGCCCTCAGGTTCCGCATCCACATATTGCTCGGGGTCTGCGGCGCCGTGCCCTTTGCCGAATGTATGACCACCCGCAATCAGCGCTACGGTTTCTTCATCGTTCATGGCCATGCGGCCAAAGGTTTCGCGAATATCACGTGCTGATGCCAACGGGTCAGGGTTGCCGTTTGGTCCTTCTGGATTGACGTAGATCAGACCCATCTGCACCGCACCCAAGACAGGTGCCAACTCTCGGTCGCCGCTGTAACGCTCGTCTGCGAGCCACTCGGTTTCAGGACCCCAGTAGATGTCTTCTTCCGGCTCCCAGATGTCTTCGCGGCCACCGGCAAAGCCGTACGGTTCGAAACCCATCGTCTCAAGTGCTTCGTTACCCGCAAGGATCATCAGGTCCGCCCAAGAAATTGCAGCGCCGTATTTTTGCTTGATTGGCCACAAAAGGCGACGCGCTTTGTCGAGGTTGCCGTTGTCTGGCCAGCTGTTGAGCGGCGCAAAACGTTGGCTACCAGAACCTGCACCACCGCGACCATCATGCACGCGGTATGTACCCGCAGAGTGCCACGCCATCCGAATGAAGAACGGACCGTAGTGGCCGTAGTCCGCAGGCCACCAATCTTGGCTGTCTGTCATCAATGCTTTCAGATCGGCTCGCAGGGCATCCAGATCAAGGGCTTTGAACGCTTCAGCATAGTTGAAGTCAGCATCCATTGGGCTGACGCTTGGTGCGTTCTGGCTCAGCATTTTGAGGTTCAGTTGGTTCGGCCACCAGTGTTGGTTCGCCTGCGTCCCCTTAGCGGAGTGCGCGCCGTGCATAACAGGGCATTTGCCTGATTTTTTGTTGTTGATGTCGTCGAATGCGCCGTCCATAAGAATCTCCAATGTTGCTAATTTAGAATAGTTCTAGCAAAGGTTTTCCATTAGGATAAGTTGTATTTTCTGATTAATACGATAAGTTTTCCCTATGGATAATTTAACCCTCAAACAGCTGCGATATTTTGATGCGCTGGTCCAACAACGTCACTTTGGACGCGCTGCCGAGGTATGTGCAATTTCTCAACCTGCATTGTCCATGCAGATCAAAGAAATGGAAGCCACCCTTGGGTCAGCCTTGTTTGAGCGGACACCCCGCAATCTTGGCCTGACGCCGTTCGGTGAAACAGTTGTTGAACGTGCCCGCGATATTTTACGCTCCGTCGATGAGTTGACAGATTTGGCGCGCTCACAACAAAGCAAGCTAAGTGGCAAACTACGCCTTGGCGTGATCCCGACAATTGCGCCCTATCTTTTGCCCAGAGTTCTCGGTGCACTAAGCCAAAGCTATGACAGCCTCGACATCCACATACGCGAAACGATGACCCCAAAGTTGCTGAAAGAACTAGCAGACGGCAAAATTGATGCGGCGTTGCTTGCCTTGCCCGTGGGCGAAACCAGTTTTGCCGAGGTGCCGCTTTTTGAAGAAACCTTTGTGCTTGTCCGCCCCGCTGCTGATGCGCAATTGCCCCCACCCGATGCAAAAGGACTGGCGGCGATGCGGCTTTTACTTTTGGAGGAAGGGCACTGTTTTCGCGACCAAGCATTATCGTTCTGCACAGGCCCATCTGTTCGCCCTTGGGAGGGCCTAGACGGCACGTCTTTGTCAACATTGGTTCAGATGGTTGGTGCGGGCATCGGTGTCACATTGATCCCGCAGATGGCCGTTGACGTAGAAACCCGTTCAGCACCCGTGGCGATTTCGGCGCTTGATGGTGCGCAGCCCTCGCGGCAAATCGGAATGATCTGGCGCAAAACCAGCCCGCTGGCAGAGCAGCTAAATGACGTGGCTCACTTGGTACAGCAGGCCGCGTCATCCTTAGCACAGTAGTAAAGACGTCTCTATTTCGAGTGCTTCGCAACTGCCTCGCGGGCGCGCTTAAGCAATTCAGCACCATCGATACCAATGCTGTTCACTTCGCTCACCCAGCGATCCGCCACCTGCTGGAACGGACCATCAAAGGCCGCCGTATTTTCCGCCGACAAGGCGCTTACGGCTGCGCCAGCTGCTCGGGCGCGCTCTTTGCCCAGGGGCTCCATCTCATTCCATGCAGCGCCCATAGCCTCGGACAAAACGCGACCTGACACTTCATCGACAATCGCCTGAAGATCAGCGGGCAAAGACGCGTAACTGTTCTTATTCATTGCAAAAAGGAAGGTGGACGTGCCAAATCGTGCGCCACCATCCAACTCAACAGAAGCCGTCGTTAGGTCCGCAAGTTTAAGCGGGATCGCCACCTCAAAAGGTACAAGCCCTGCATCAACTGTCTTTTTGGCAAGCGCTTGCGGCAACGCAGGAACAGGCATGCCCACAGGCTCTGCGCCCAAAGCCTCAAGCATCCACGCACCCGTCCGCGACGGGCTTCTAATCTTGAGGCCTTCAAAATCTTGCAACTCTGTTACGTTACCCGATGCCAAATGAAGCGCGTTTCCGGCATGTACGTGCACAAGAAGCGGATAGATATCATCAAAATCAGCGGCCAGATCAGGCATCATGTCTTGAATAGCGCGGTTAGTCGCCAAAGCATCACCGCCATGTACGTTGGGCAGTTCAAAAACTTCTACGCGAGGGAAAACGCCGGGAGTGTATCCGGGCAGCGTCCACACAACATCTGCAACACCGTCGCGAACTTGGCCGTAAAGCTCTGAAGGTTTGCCGCCCAATGACATGGACGGGAATACTTCGAACGCAATCCGCCCACCTGATGCCTCCTCGATGGCAGCAACCCATGGCTCGATCAAACGGGTCTGCGTGATGGCTTTGGGGCTTAGAAAGTGGTGCACCGAAAAGGTAAATTCCTGCGCAACAGCCGCTGAGGACATGCAAATCCCCAAAGCCGCCCCAACAATTTTGACGCGTAATGATTTGAACAGGGGCATGCGGTTTTCCTTACTTTTGCGCGGCACCCACGGCCTTTGACGTGAGCACACTTAGAAACTTGAGGGGAAGCATAACGCACCAGCCCCAAAGAAACATCCGCAAAAACGGCATTATACCCGAGCAATCAGAACTCAGACCTCCAAGCGGCACATAAAAGCACCCCGCGCAGTGGCGGAGCGCAAGGATGCTAGGCTTTGCGTGCACCATCAAACGTATCTTCAACGACTATGTTGAAGGTAAAACAGCGCGCCAGATTGCAGCAGATCTCAATAAAGAAGGTGTCGCAAGCCCACGCGGAGGTCTTTGGAATGCCTCGACCATCAATGGCAACCGAAAGCGGCGCAATAGCATCTTAAATAACGAGCTTTATCGGGGGAAGATCGTCTACAATAGACAAAGCTTCCTAAGAGACCCAGAGACGGGGAAGCGACGTTCACGTCCAAACCCACAGGCGCTCTGGGTTACAAAGCATGTTCCTCACTTGCAAATCATTGAGCACGAGATCTGGGACAAAGCTCATGCGTTAAAAGAAAAATGTGCATCAAAGTGCGGGAACAAACGGCAGACCCGCAAACGTATCCTCACCGGACTTGTCAAATGCGGATGCTGTGGTGGCAGTATGACGATCATTGGTAGAGAGAGATACGCCTGTTCTTCTCGAAAGGAACAAGGAACCTGCAGCAATGGAACCAGCATCAAAGCACAAGACCTAGAACAACGCGTATTCGATGGACTTCAATCCATTTTGCTTGGACGTGAAGATACGGTGCAGGCGTTTGCAGACGCGTTTCATGGTGAAGTTAAACGACGCCAAACCAATAACGCGTCCAACAAGTCCGCCGTCCAAAAAGACCTGCTAAAGGTCGAAACTAGCATCAAACGCTGTGTTGATCTACTTTTGCACTCCAACACCCCCATGGAAAGCATACGCAGTACACTTGAAGAGCTCGAGACACAGAAACGCGCTCTTGTCCAAGAGAGCGCCCTACAAACCCAAGTAAACAAGATTGTACTTCACCCAAATATTGGTGCTCTCTACGCGCGTAAGGTTAGCAATCTGAAGAGCCTTCTTGAGAACGATGCCACCAAACATCCGGCCACTGAGATCATCCGCTCACTGATTGAGAAGATAGCTGTTGCACCGACAGGATAGCGCGGCAAAAGCGATGTGGTTTTGAACGGGGCATTGGCGAGCATACTCGCATACGCAAGCGAGCCCACAGCAGGGGATCAGGTGCAATCCAATGTTGGTAGGATCTTGTTGGTTGCGGGAGTAGGATTTGAACCTACGACCTTCAGGTTATGAGCCTGACGAGCTACCGGGCTGCTCCATCCCGCGCCAACTTGGTTTGTTTAGT
>NZ_CBFHHE010000026.1:0-27911 GCF_965655635.1 Nereida sp. | reverse complement strand
TTGAGCACGCGAGCGTCCGTTAACCCGCGAGAGCGGAGCGCAAAGAGAAACTGCATCTTCTGCTCGGGGGTGTAACTTGGTGCGTTCATGGGCGGTCGAATGCCTGTGAGATGTGGTCGAGCTCATCTGTCGCGGTCAAGTCAGCGCGCATCGGGGTGACGCTGATGTAGCCTGCAAGATTTACGGCCGCGTCGGTACCTGCGGCTGAAGGGGCACGCTGATCGCCACCTTTCACCCACATGAACTGTCGACCTGTGGGGGAGTTTTGGGGGGACACGCTGAAGCTTGTGCCTTGCCGGCGACCTTGGCGTACGACTTGGGTGCCTTTGACATCTGCTGCGGCAACGGGCGGAAAGTTCACATTATAAAATGTGCGGTATCCGTGTGCATCTGGTGTCTCAAAGCCTGTTTTCAAAAGCTGCTTAACAACCGTGGCACCATATGCGGCTGCCCCTTCGAATGGGTCTTCCAGATCCTTCATGGCGGGCCCGTAATATTGCGACAGCGCAATTGCAGGCAGCCCTTGAAGTGCTGCTTCCATCGCAGCACCGATGGTGCCTGAATACAGCGTGTTCTCGGCTGAGTTGTTCCCAAGGTTAACGCCGGACAAAACCAGGTCGGGCGGACAGTCTTTCATGACGTGGTGCAGCCCGGCCAAAACACAATCTGCTGGCGCGCCTTCGGCAGCAAAGCGCTGTGGCGCTAATTCGGAAATCATTGTGGGGTGGGTATAGTTGATACAGTGGCCCACGCCTGATTGTTCGAACGCAGGCGCCACGGTCCAGACATCACCATCAGGCCCCGCGACGTCGCGGGCGATGGCCTCCATAATCTTGAGGCCGGGGGCGGCGATGCCGTCATCATTTGTAATTAAAATACGCATACACCCGTGTTAGGCGAGCAAAGGGCGTGGGGCAAGCAGAGCGGTGCTGCGGGCCTAAAAAATATCTGCCAAGATGCGTTTCGCTTCATCTGCTGGGTCTGTTAGCAGGTTCCTGTCCTCACCGGGGTGAAAACGCGCGCGTGTGCTGGTGGGCATGGGGGCAGGTGTTGTAATGTGAATGTGCGGGCCAATGTTGGCGCTTTCCGCCTGCCAGCTTTTAACAAGCGCAATCTGTGCGGCTTTTGTTGCACCATAGGCGCCGTAGAATTTCTGACCGACGGTAGCATCATCAAAAAATACAGCATGGGCCGTTGGACGCAGCAGTGGCGCAATCATTGGGATCAACTGTGCTGTGGCATTCACGTTGATATCAACGGATTTTGACCAGTCTTTTGGTCCCATCGCATTTGCCGGGGCCAAGGGGGCTGCATGAATTGCTGTATGCGCCCAAAAATCGATTTGCCCCCACCGATCGTGGATGGAACGGCATAGTTGCTGCATCGCCGCTTCTGTCTGAATGCTCATCGGAGCCAAGGTTGCCTGACCACTCTGTGCTTGGATTAGATCATCAAGCTCTTCGAGGGCCCCAACGGTTTTGCCAACGGCAATGATGTGATGGGTCGGCGCAAGGGCGAGGGCAAGCGCGTGGCCAAGGCCGCGGCTGGCACCGGTGATGAGGGCGATTTTTGTGTCATTCGTCATATACGCGGTGTGCTGCGTGAGGGCTGGAACGTCAAGATGGCAAATAGGCAGCGCGCCACATGGCATCAAGACGATCAATCTCGTCTACGTCAAATTGCGCTGAGCTTTCCCAATAACGCCCTGAGGCCACGAAATAGCCCAGAGATTTTTCTGCGCCAAGCACATCCGCCATCGCCAAATCAGAAAGTTGGGGCGGCGTGGTTTGCAGCTGTCCGATGTCTGTAAGTTTGGCGCGTGGAAAGACTTGCCGGCTTGGCGCGGCTGACAAGTTTACGACGTTGCAGCCTGCGGCGTTTGCGTGAAGTGCTAAGCGGGCGGATTTAGCTTCAAGGGACCGAAGGCTTATGTCCTCGCGCAGCGGGTCTGCGGTGCCTTTGCCGTAAAAGTGGGTGTTGCCCTGGGCGGCATACATCATGTCACATCCAAAGAATGCCATTACAGATGGGCTCAACGCACCCAACGTCCAGTATCCAGCGGTGAAAGCCATCGTTCCACCGGCGTAAACAAAGCCGCCGTAGGTGTTTTGCACCGTGACATAATCATCTGCTGTAATGATATTTTGGGGTGGGGACACCGTTGCGGGACGTTTGTCCGCCGGAAAATCTTCAGGATGAATAAGATGCGACCAATCAGGGCGTACCCGCCACGCGTTGTTGATCACGACTATGTGGTCAAAAACACCGCGGTCCCAATTGGCCGCTTGTGGCGCATCCGGACCACTTCCAAGGATCAGGATGCGCGGGCCCATGGCCTATTCAGCGGCCTTCATTTCAAAGCCTTTTTCGATCATGTCGGTCGGCTTAACGGGGTATTCACCGCTGAAACACGCGTCACAATACTGAGGATGCTGCGGATCTCGGCCCTTTGCCTCACCCACCGCACGGTAAAGACCATCAAGCGAGATGAATTTTAGGCTGTCCACTTCAAGGTGCTGGCGCATCTCTTCCTCAGACATGGTTGCCGCAAGTAGCTTTTCTCGCTGAGGCGTGTCAACGCCGTAAAAACAGGGCCAAGCTGTGGGGGGCGACGCGATGCGGAAGTGCACTTCTTTTGCGCCAGCGTCCAAAATCATCTCCTTGATTTTGCGGCTGGTGGTACCGCGCACAACGCTGTCGTCGACCAAAATTACGCGCTTTCCTTTGATCAGGGCGCGGTTCACGTTGAGTTTGAGGCGCACACCCATGTTGCGGATTTGCTCTGTCGGCTCAATGAATGTCCGGCCCATGTATTGGTTGCGGATGATGCCCATTGCGTAGGGAATGCCGCTTTCAAGGCTAAATCCGATCGCTGCAGGCGTGCCACTGTCAGGCACAGGGCAAACAAGATCGGCCTCAACTGGGTTCTCTTTTGCTAACTCGCGGCCGATAGCCTCACGGGTTTCATACACGCTACGCCCGCCAAGAATACTGTCTGGACGGCTGAAATAGACGTGCTCGAAAATACAGAAACGGGGGCGTTGTGGCCGGAAGGGGTAGGAGCTTTCAACGCCATTATCGGTAATGACGACCATCTCGCCGGGCTTGATCTCGCGGACGAACGCTGCACCGATGATATCAAGGCCACAGGTCTCGGACGATAGCGCATAGCCGTCCCCAAGTTTGCCCAGCACGAGCGGGCGAACGCCAAGCGGGTCACGCACGCCGATCAGTTTTGTGCGGGTCATTGCAACAACTGAAAACGCACCTTCCACGCGGCGAAGGGCATCTTCCATCCTCTCGGGGATCGTGCGCTGAAGCGAACGCGCCATCAGATGCAGGATACATTCACTGTCGGACGAGCTTTGGAAAATGCTACCGCGTTCGGTCAACTCACGGCGCAGCGCATCGGCGTTGGTGATGTTGCCGTTGTGGGCAATGGCCGCACCGCCCATTGAAAACTCACCAAAAAAAGGCTGCACATCACGGATGGACGTCTGCCCTTTGGAACCAGCTGTTGAATAGCGCACATGCCCGATTGCAACAGGCCCGGGCAAAGTTTCCATCACAGAGTGTGATGTAAAGTTGTCGCGGACATAGCCAAAACGGCGCGCATTATTGAAACCGTGTTCGGGGTGGTGCGCAACGATGCCGCCTGCTTCTTGGCCGCGGTGTTGCAGGGCGTGCAGCCCGAGTGCCACAAAGTTTGCTGCATCTTGTTGGCCGTGTACGCCAAAAATGCCGCATTCTTCTTTTAGCTTATCGTTATCAAACGGGTCGGCCCGAAAGACTGGCTCTTGGGCCAAAGATGTTGGGGTGCTCTCAGGGCGGGAGGTGTGAGGTGTCTCAGTCACAACGGGTGCATCTCCGAATCCGCGTCAGGTATCGCCGTTGTAGCCACTCGCTTTGTCGGTGTCACGGAAGTTTCCTGACAAGCGACGCGATTTCAGGTGTAACATGAACTGTCGGGTAGCTACGCTGTGCGCGCGATTACAAGTAGCTGCCCAAAAGGTTGTCAAGTTCCGCTATGCGCACGGCTTTGGGAAGCGCGCCCGTCAGCCCCAAGTCAAGGGCGGCGCGGGGGCTGTGGTAATTTTGATCCGCAGACATCAAATAAATCGGTAAGTTGCGGGGTGGGTCTTCTTGCATATCGCGAATGCGCGCAGATGCTTCGATGCCCGAAAATTTAGGCATATGGATGTCCATCAAAATAAGAGCAAATCTGTTACTTTCATTGGCCAGAAGATCAAGACAGATTTCCCAATCCTCAGCCAGCTCGTAGCTATAGCCTAACGCATCCATGAACTCTGCCATCATGAATTGCGACGCGGGATCGTCTTCTACAATTAATACTTTTTAGCCAAGGTATTCGCCGTCGGTTCGTGTGTTTGGGGAGGTTTATCAAGCAATTTCTGCATCGACTTGTCGCCAATCATACAGTGTCAGAGTAAAGATGCTGCCCTTGGGGCTGTTAGGGCGTACGGAAAGGGTGCCTGACAAAAGAGTGGCGACTTCCTTGCTGATCGACAGGCCAAGGCCGCTACCTTCCGCGCGCCGTGCGACGCCGTTGTCGATTTGATACAAACGCTTGAACAGCTCAGGCTCATGACGTTTCGAAATGCCTGGCCCCGTGTCACAAATGTCAAAGATCAAACCATCGGTGTCCTTGTCGATGCGAATATGCATGCTGACTTGGCCGCTTTTGGTGAATTTGAAAGCATTGTCCAAAAGGTTCGTCAAAATTTGTGAAACCCGTTCCAGGTCAATGCACATGCTCTGCGGAATGGCAGGGTCTACGGTAAGTTTTGTTGATATGTTGTTGCCAGCACGTGCCTGAAAGCCGCTAAGCTCCGAGCGGAACTCCGCAATGGCCAGGCTTGCGCGTACTTCGGTGGGGGGTGATGGTAACGACATCTGCATCAAGGCGCGATACATCAAGTACTTTGGTGAGTTCGGAAAACAAACGTTCTGCTGAGCGGCGGCCACTGAATGCCTGACGTTTCTGGCGTTCGGGAACGTCTGCGCGTTCGATCAATTCGAACATCCCCATGATCGCGTTCAAAGGCGTGCGGACTTCGTGGCTCATCACCGCAAGGAAGCGCGATTTGGCATCATCGGCCTTTTTCGCAGCTGCCTCAGCAGATTTTTGGTAGAGTACTTCGTCGCGCAATTGCGCGTTTTTATATTCTAACTCGTCTTGGTCACGGATGCTGGCCATTCGCGCATTGCGCAAACCGTTCGCGCTCAGCAGTAAAAGCCCGCTCATAAGTGTTAAAATACCTGCAAACATGGCCCCGACTTCGGGCGTATCTGTCCGTTGTGCTTGCAAAAAGCCGCGCGAGGTTTCAGCGCGACCTTCAATTCGTTGCCAAGGTATTGCGCGCTGGCGGTGGCGATTTTCTTTGCCGGATTTGAGACAAAGTCTGGTGATGCAAAGATCGGCTCGCCGCTAAGGGTCAAAGACGTGCTAACATCTGCGGGCGTTAGCGGCTCTAACCATGTTTTCACTGAGAACACGGACACAATGCCGCCCATGAATTCATCTGTATTGAACACCGGCTCAAACACCAAAAAGCCGATGCCCTCATCGTTCAAAAGGGGGAACGGGTCTGTCATTGCAGTTCGTCTGCTGTCACGGCCCGCGAACAGTGCGCGGCGCCTGTCGGTGCCGATTGCAGAAACATCACGACCGTTGGCCACTATGTTTGTGATGGGCGCCGTGGATCGCGCGATAAAGTTGTTGTCGAGCCAACTAATGGCAAGATTGCCAGGCATGTCATCTAGGTGATTTTGGGAATCATCCAAGAAGGCATCGGTGTCTAATTGTCCCGCAAAGGCAATCCGCGATGCCATACGTTTGGCGGCCTCTTTGCGGTTCGTCAGATCAGCTTTGAGTGTTTCAGCAAAGGCATCTGCGCGGGCTTGGGTTGCGCGGATCGTTTGGTTATTGCGTTCTGCATTCAGGTAGACCCAAGTTACAGTGGCGACAAGGATGGTTAACCCCATCACGCCAGTAAATATTTTGAACTGATTGTATTTTTGAACGCCCGCCATCTTAAGCCCGCTCAGATTTTGGCAATTGCGACATCGCCGCGTAATCAATAAGCGCTGCAAGATCCGGAAGGGAAACGGGTTTGCGTAAAAGCCAATCCACCCCCGGCATTTCGGCCATGTGGTTGCCATGTGTAAAAACGCTTTCGCCGGTGATCATAATGATCCGGCACTCGGGTAGGGCTATGCGGGCATAATGTGACACACCGATTGAGGTGCCGCGTTCCAAATGCAGGTGGAGCATAAGCAAATCATAGGGTTGCTCGTGCATTGCCGTCATCGCGCTTTCGGCGTTGTCGACCGCCGTTACGGTGTGTCCTTCGTCCTCGAGGAAATCACACCAAACCTTACGTAATTCTTGTGCATCTTCGAGAACCAAAACATTCATTACTGTCACCGACTAAATAAGCTGTCAGATACACATAACGCGATTTGTATGAACGAAACCTAAACGGTTTACAAAAAGTAAATATCGTGGGGTTTAAGTGGCGGCGCCGCATTTCCCGACAAGGTTTTCATATTGCGCTGTAACCCAGCCCAATGCTTGCTCTGGATTGCGCTCCTCGACTTGCCCTGTAAGCTTTCCAAACACGGCAGCCGAGCGGGAGTTGTCGATCATATCGAGGTTTTGACTGGTTAGCACCACGTCGTAGACAAAGAACGCGACAGCCACCAAAACGATGCCGCGCAAAACGCCAAACAAAAAGCCGATGCCCTGATCAAGCCCGCCCAAAACAGATCGCTGCACAAGAGATGAAAAAAGCGGCGTGATGATCGACATGATCACAAGAGCAAGGGCAAACACGGCTGCAAAAGCGGCGATGATCGCCAACTCACAGCTTTCACCGATAAATCCACCGATGACGGGCAGTTCTTTGACCAATGGCTCAGCTTGTGAGGCAAAAACAGACGCCAAGATAGCAGCTCCGATCCAACCTGCGATGGAAAGTGCCTCGCGGACAAAGCCACGGGAGTATGCAAGCAACGCGGAAACCACGATCACAAGTGCTACAATTCCATCAATCAGAGTGAATCCGTCCATTTACACTTTTCCTTCTTGCTGGCGTTACCTGTCGCCAAAGATTTCAGTCACGAAACTCGCTAGATCTGGCATTTGCCGCAGCGCCATACCCTGTGTCGCAGGTGGTTTTGCAGTTTGCGCCGTTATGGTACCGCTAAAACCAAGTTTTTGGGCTTCTTTCAACCTATTTTCGGTTTGAGAGGCCGGTCTGAGCGCACCTGACAGGCTGATTTCGCCAAATATGACACTGTCTGCGGGCAATGTTGCGTCTTCCCGTGCACTCACCAAAGCGGCGGCCACGGCCAAATCTGCTGCGGGTTCGGTCACGCGCATCCCACCGGCCACATTGAGATACACATCAAGTCCGGTGAACGGCACGCCTGCGCGCGCCTCCAAGACGGCCAAAATCATAGCAAGGCGGCCCCCGTCCCATCCCACAACTGTCCTGCGGGGTTGGGCGTGCGGAGAAGGGGCCACGAGCGCTTGGAATTCGCACAAAACGGGCCGTGAGCCTTCTATACCCGCAAAAACAACGGAGCCCGGTGTTGGTTTGCCCCGTTCCGATAGAAAAAGAGCAGAGGGGTTTTTGACTTCCGCAAGACCACGGCCCGTCATTTCAAAAACACCGATCTCGTCTGCTGGGCCAAAGCGGTTTTTAACGGCGCGCAAAATCCGGAACGGGTGACCGCGCTCGCCCTCAAAATAAAGCACCGTGTCCACCATGTGTTCAACAACGCGCGGCCCGGCAATTTGCCCGCCCTTAGTGACGTGACCGACCATGATCACGGCGATGCCGTTACGCTTGGCGAAACTAGTCAACTCATGGGCCGCTGCCCGCACTTGACTGACTGACCCGGGCGCTGCCTCAACGTGATCGGCCCACATTGTTTGGATTGAGTCGATGATGCACAGATCAGGCTTTTCGTCTTCTAGGGTGGTCAGAATATCGCGCAGGTTTGTCTCAGCCGCCAATAAGACAGGGCTGCTTGTAAGTTTAAGACGCTGAGCGCGCATACGGACTTGTCCTGCTGCTTCCTCGCCCGAGACGTAGACAACCTTGAGGCCGTTGCGCGCAAACCTTGCCGCCGCTTGCAGCAAAAGTGTTGACTTACCGATGCCTGGATCGCCGCCCACAAGCAGAGCAGAGGCCTCAACCAATCCGCCGCCCAAAACGCGGTCAAGTTCCTCTACGCCCGACAAAGTCCGCGCGGGAGGTGTGTCTTGCGCTGCTAGATCTGTTAGGTTCAAGGCCTTGCCACGGCGCATGCCAAGGGATTTGGAGGCAGGCCCCGTGGACAGAGCCTTTTCTTCCTCAATCGAGTTCCACTCGCCACAGCTGTCGCACTGCCCCGACCATTTGGACGTGACGGCGGCGCATGATGTACAGCGAAAACTGGCTAATTTGGCCATGTTACGTCCTTTGCAAGCCTTTGCGTTTCGTTAGTGCCGCAAGCTGCGCGCGGTTGCAATGGACATGCATAATGAGGCGAGGATTGTGGCTGTAAAAAGATATAATCCCCAAGCCGGTTCAACACGCCCAAAGCCCGCACTTTTCGCCAAGACAATGTAGAGCGCGATCAAGAAGACATCTGCCATCGCAAATTTGCCCAACACGCCGATCAAGGGCAGGGCGGTTGGTGCCATGATGCGCAACTGAATAAGCAATAGGCCTAGCGTTTTTGCGATTGGGGCGATGATCGCGAAGATGATGACAACCAAAGCAAGAAGCACATCGGTCTGCCAAAGGCTTGCAATGCCCGACCAAAGTGAAATTTCGTTAAGACCGAACAGCGGCAGCAGACCTGCACGCATGAGCGGTGCAAACCACGATAGGGGGAACAGGATCAGCAAAAGGATATTTGCGGCAATCAACACCTTCATCACACTCGAAACCTCCGCCTTGATCGATTTAGTTCGTCACTGAAAAGACGGCTCAAAGCCTATGGCTGATATTAACATATTCTCCAGGCGCGTCATAATTCGCTTCAAAAGTAGCGCAGGCTAACGAATTGCCGCAATGGGACCTTCGCTTCGTCCGTTGATAAACTGATGCACGTAAGGATCACCTGTCGTATCCATTTCCACAACAGTGCCGGTCCATTTGATAGTCCCGTCGTGTAACATTGCAACGCGGTCGGCGATGGCGCGGACTGATGACATATCATGGGTGATGGTCATCGCGGTTGCGCCCATCTCAACGACAATTTCGCGGATCAAATCGTTGATTACGCCGGCCATGATTGGGTCGAGGCCTGTGGTTGGTTCGTCGAAGAAAATAATCTCGGGGTCAGCGGCGATGGCGCGCGCAAGCCCCACGCGCTTTTGCATGCCGCCGGAAAGCTCGGCTGGAAACCGGTCCGCCACATCAGGTTTGAGGCCAACGCGGCGTAGCTTTTCAATTGCCAACGTGCGGGCCTCCTCGGTTGAGACGCCCGATTGAATAAGCCGAAAAGCGATGTTCTGCCAAACCGGCATGCTGTCAAAAAGCGCGCCACCCTGAAACAGCATTCCGAAACGCGACAGCAGTGCATCACGGTCGCCGTCTTTGATATCTTTGTCGGCCACCGTAATGGTGCCGATATCGGGTGTTACCAGCCCAAGAATACATTTCAGCGTGACAGACTTGCCTGTGCCTGAACCACCAATGATCACCATGCTTTCCCCTTTAGGGACATGAAGATCAACTCCGTTGAGTACGGCATTGTTTCCAAAGGATTTATGGACATTTTTAAGGCGGATCATGCTGTGAAAAACGCCTCTGTTAGAATGTAATTAGCAGCTAATATAAGCACACTTGCCGCCACTACGGCCGCCTTTGTTGCGGCACCTACACCTTGCGCGCCGCGCCCCGAAGTCATTCCGAAATAGCAGCCCATCAATGCGACAATGAACCCAAAAACCGCGCCTTTCACAAGGCCGCTTGCAATGTCCCAAAACTCCAGAAAATCAGCGGTGTTTTGTAAATACGCGGCTGCGTTAAACCCAAGCCTGCTTGTGCCAACAAGATAGCCGCCCATAATCCCGATGATGTCACCGATAAGCACCAACACAGGCACACTCAGTGTGGCTGCCAGAACCCGTGGGACTGTGAGGTATTTCATCGGGTTGGTCGACAGGGTGACCAGTGCATCAATTTGTTCGGTTACTTTCATTGTGCCGATTTCGGCGGCAATCGATGAGGCAACACGCGCGGCAACCATAAGACCGCCCAAGACGGGGCCCAACTCGCGGACCATTCCGATGGCGACAATCGACGGCACCACGGCTTCTGCGTTAAACCGCGCGCCCCCTGCATAGATTTGTAGCGCAAGGGCCCCACCCGTAAACAGCGCCGTTAGTCCCACAACAGGCAGGCTAAAATATCCAATGGTGATGCAGGCTGAGACAAATTCACGCCAGTAAAATGGAGGGCGTGCAATGTGACCGATTGTTTGTGCAGCAAACAGAGCGACCGCACCAATCGCGCCAATCGCGTTTAGAACTGCGCGGCCTGTGCTGCCCAAAAGTGATGTGGCTGACCAGATCACGCGTAGCGTCTTTCGTACCGATGCCCGAGCGAGGTCAGGATTTCATAGCCGATGGTACCAGCACTGTCTGCCAAATCATCAACTGTCTGGTGCGGACACAAAATATCAAGCGCATCGGGGCTGCCGGATAGATCAGTAATATCCACGGTGATCAAATCCATTGAGACGCGTCCAATCACAGGGCACATCTTGTCCCCAGCATATACTTTTGCATCGTTTCCAATAGCGCGGATCAACCCGTCAGCATAACCCGCGGAGACAGTGGCAACGCGGCGTGCTGATTTTGCGATATAGGCATTGCCGTATCCAACGGCCTCGCCTTCAAGAACATCGCGCACCTGAATAATTGGCAGTGATAAATGCACCGTTGGTGTGGCATCTGCGAAAGGCTGTCCGCCGTAAAGCCCGATACCCGGGCGCACCATGTCGAAGTGAAACTTTGGCCCAAGTAACGTGCCGCCAGTAGCTGCAAGCGAAAGGGGGGCTTGGACACCGGCGGTCATCTCCAAAAATACGTCGCATTGAAAATAGTTCATCGGGTGATCAGGCTCGTCCGCACATGCCAGATGGCTCATCACTAAGGCGGGGCCTTGACCAAGGGCAACGTCGCGCACAGCGGCCCATTCGCCGGGCTCCATGCCAAGCCGGTTCATCCCGCTATCAAGCTGAATGCCAAAGGGTGCGGATGGCAGCGCTTCAAAGTGGCGGGTGAGTTGTTCGACACTGTTGAGGAGAGGCGTCAAGTGCAGATCATTGATAATGTCTGTATCGCCGCGCATGTGCCCACCAAAGACCATGATGTCGAGGCCCGGTCCAAGCGCTTGGCGCACTTTCGCGCCTTCTTGTGCAGTGGCTACGAAAAACGTCTTTGCACCCGCATTGGCGAGGGATTTTGCAACGCGGTCCGAGCCAAGCCCGTAGCCATCCGCTTTAATCACGGCTGCGGTTTGCACCCCCGATTGGGACATTGCATCCAGCGCGCGCCAGTTTTGGACGACTGCGTCCAGCGATATCATGAGAGTTCCTGTAGCCATAGTGAACGGGTGCCTAAGCTGACGGGTAAGGTCAAGGCCAAATAGGGACGGGCATTTACGGATGCTTAACTGCTTGCGGCTTAGGTTGCTGACAAAGCACACCAGAACGGAGTGGCCTCATGTCGCAAATTACGCAATTTCCAAGCCAAACACCTGCCTCAATCGCGGTTCCCGCCGCAGTACTAAGCGTGGAGGGAGTGAGTTCAGCAAAACTGAGAACCAAAAAGACCATCCTTGGCAATGTGATGCAAATGTCAGCAGCGGGCGATGTTCCGCGCACGATGACAGAGGTTGCGAAAGCCTCAGGCCTGGGTCGTGCCACAGTTTACCGCCATTTTTCGGATTTAGGTGCGCTTGCAGCTGATATTGTCCGTCCCAAGCATGATGCGATGGTTGCCAAGTTGCGCGCAGCAGAAGGCATTAATGATGTTTTGGTAGCGCTGTTGAAATATCGCTGCATGTTGTCGAGTGAGCGTGCGCTTTTATGCTCTGATGCGGTGCGTGGAACGGGCGCAATTGAGGCATTGAAAGAAGATGTAGCAGATGTTCTGGCTGATTTTGTAGATCAGGGCAGCGATGCAGGGGCGTTTTATGGGCGCGTTTTGGTCGATGCGCTGTGGCCACGGGGTGATGACACGCCAGCCCTAAGTGCAGGGCTGGATGATGTTGTTGTTATCGCGCGCATTTCGGGCCTTATCACACAGATCAAAGCGGTGATCACAAATGATCGATCACCAACAAATGTGATGAGCTAAGCTGCTGATTAATATTCGCTGCCTTGGTCGCCTTGCCACGGTTTGGCAAGGTTGCCGAAGCGTGTGAACTTACCCTCGAATGACAAGTGCACATCGCCAATCGGACCGTGGCGCTGTTTGCCGATAATGACATCTGCTTTGCCGTGAAGATGTGACATTTCATCTTGCCACGCAGCCATCTTGTCTAGCTCGTGATCCGCTGGTTTTTCACGCTCTTTGTAATATTCGGCACGGTACACAAACATAACGATATCGGCGTCTTGCTCAATTGAGCCGGATTCGCGCAGGTCAGACAACTGAGGGCGCTTATCTTCACGGTTTTCCACTTGTCGCGACAATTGTGACAACGCGATGACCGGAATATCGAGCTCCTTAGCAATTGCTTTAAGACCCTGAGTAATTTCGGAGACTTCGTTCACGCGGCTGTCTTTTGCAGTCGCGGGCCGAAGAAGCTGCAGGTAGTCAACGATGATCACGTCCAGCCCATGTGTCCGTTTCAAGCGGCGCGCCCGCGCGGCAAGCTGCGAAATGGGCAGGGCAGGTGTGTCATCAATATAAAGCGGGCAGGCCTCAAGCGATTTGGCGGCATCAACAAAACGGCGGAATTCGCCTTCTGTCATGTCGCCTTTCCGAATCTGCTCCGACGGGATTTCAGACGCTTCCGACAAAATACGCGACGCCAGCTGTTCTGCGCTCATCTCGAGGCTGAAAAAGCCCACAACCCCACCATCTTCAGCGCCTTCATGTCCTTCGGGCGTGATGCCTTTTCGGTAAGCTTTGGCGATGTTGAACGCGATGTTCGTGGCAAGTGATGTCTTCCCCATCGAGGGGCGTCCGGCCAAAATGAGCAGGTCTGAACGGTGCAAGCCGCCCAACATTTTGTCCAAGTCGACCAGACCCGTGCTGATCCCGGCCATGCCACCTTCGCGTTGATAGGCGGCGTTTGCGACATTCACCGCGTCGGTGACGGCTTTCAAAAATGATTGAAAACCCTGTTCGGCCTGGCCTTGTTCGGCAAGTGCGTAGAGCTTTTGCTCGGCTTCGACGATTTGCTCCTTGGGCTCGCTGTCCACATCGACTTTGCCCGCTTTCGCAGCAATGTCGCGGCCTACGCTGATCAACTCACGACGGATCGCCAGATCATAAATCATTTGCGCGTAATCGCGCGCGGCAAAGCCCGCAACGGACGCGCCCGCTAACTTGGCCAAATACGTTGCGCCGCCAAGTTCTTTTAGCCCTTCGTCATCTTCCATGAAGGATTTGAGCGTAACGGGAGACGCAAGCGCATTCTTGGTAATCCGTGCCTTTGCCGTTTCATAGATGCGCGTGTGAACCGGGTCGTAAAAATGCTCTGGGTTTAGAATGGCGTCGATACGGTCAAAGATATCGTTGTTGGTCAGGATCGCGCCCAACAGCTGCTGTTCAGCCTCAATCGAGTGCGGCAAAAGTCCTGCGTCCGCGCCAGCGTCATCATTTTGCGCAGCAACGGGGACCACTTGGCCCATGTTCGATATCTCGTTCATCATTCCCCCAACTGCTGTCGCAGCGTGTCAATCCCACTTAGATGCTGCTCTCACAGAGCCTTAGCCTCTCACTGCGTACGTTTTGCCGAACCCGCACGGGGAGGGCAAATTGTATAATTCTGTGAATAACTCATCCCTAACAAAATATAGCGGCGCAAGCAATCTGCGCCGCTATATCTGCGTGTGTAGTGTCGTAAGATAGCGCGAAAAAAGGTGTGCTAGACTTTGTCGGCGTTGGCCTTCTGCCATTCGCGTGGGGCGTTCAAAAATGCCTCAACTTCGGTTAAAGTGGCAGTGTCGAATGCACCTTGGGCTTTTGCCTCGGCCAGTACATCCCACCAAGTACACAGGCTGATCAGACCAACCCCATGATCGCCAAGTGTTTTTTCTGTCTCGGGAAAGATGCCGTAGTAGAAAATTACCGCAGTCCACGCACAGCTGGCGCCAGTTTCGCGGATCGCGTCGACAAAAGACAGTTTGCTGCCCCCATCGGTTGTCAGATCCTCGACCAAAAGCACACGTTGGCCCCCGCTCATGTCGCCTTCGATTCGAGCGTTGCGCCCATATCCTTTGGGTTTTTTACGCACGTAGGTCATTGGAAGTGCCATGCGCTCGGCTACTAAGGCCGAAAAAGGAATGCCCGCGGTTTCCCCACCGGCAATGTTATCAAATGCCTCGAAACCTGCGGTGCGCATGGTTTCGACCACCAAGAAATCCATCAACGTGCTGCGGATGCGCGGGTGGCTGATAAGCTTGCGACAATCAATGTATGTGGGGGACGGAAGCCCTGATGCCAGCTTGAACGGCTCAGCTGCGTTAAAGTGGACAGCCTTAATTTCCAACAACATACGTGCTGTGAGACGGGCGATTTCAGTGCTGTCGGGGAAGGAAGAAGGGATCATCTATGCCTCAATATGCCAGTGAAGGGGGAAGCCCGGATTAAAGAGAGTAACGGGACCCTCGCCGGTGTTCAGTTTTTCAGGATAACCAACGGGCGTATCGCGTTTGGTCAGCGTAATTGTCGTGTCGTTTGCTGGCAGGCCGTAATGCAAAGGACCGTTGAGCGAGGCGAATGCTTCAAGTTTATCTAGCGCGCCCGCGGCTTCAAAAACATGGGCGAGGCATGACATCGTGTTGATCGCAGAAAAAACGCCAGCGCATCCACAGGCCTGCTCTTTGTTTGGATCCGTATGAGGTGCTGAATCTGTGCCCAAGAAGAACCGTGCATCACCGCTGGTAGCGGCCTCTACCAATGCGACGCGGTGACTTTCACGCTTGGCGACAGGCAGACAGTAGTAGTGCGGTTTGATCCCGCCAACCAAGATGTGATTGCGGTTAATGATTAGGTGATGGGTTGTGATGGAACCCGCAAGATTTTTGTCCGCGCTGCGCACATATTCAACGGCTGTTGAGGTTGTGATGTGCTCCATTGTGACACGCAATTGCGGTACATCGCGGCGCAATGGCTCCAGAATGCGGTCGATAAAAACTGCTTCACGGTCAAAAATATCAATGTCCGCATCAGTGACCTCACCGTGACAGCATAGGGGCACACCAGCTTCGGCCATGGCTTCAAGAACAGGACGCACTTTGTCCATATCACGCACACCGGATGCCGAGTTTGTTGTTGCGCCTGCGGGATAGAGCTTCACGCCTGTGATAAGCCCTGCTTTGTAGGCGGCTACAACATCGGCCGGATCGGTTTGTTCTGTCAAATAAAGCATCATCAGCGGATCGAAGTGCATGCCTGCTGGCAAGGCGTTCATGATGCGCGCACGGTATGCGTGTGCGTCATCTGCCGTCACCACTGGCGGAACCAAGTTCGGCATAATGATCGCACGCCCGAAATGGCGGGCTGTTTCGGGCAAGACGGCTTCAAGCATTGCGCCGTCGCGCAGGTGCAGGTGCCAGTCGTCGGGGCGGCGGATGGTCAATGAAGTGCTCATGCAGGCGCGATACATCAAAACCCCACCAAAGGGCCAGTAGAATTGAATAGGGTGATGCAGCGAAGCGGCTGTATGCAATCGGTGATAATACGCTTATTGCAGGCGGCCTGATCTGGACCCGTGGGCCTGTGTCGGTCATTTTGGTGTTGAGTTTATGAGTTACGCGTGAGGTTGAGAATATGGTGTTAACATTTTTGCTTGGAATTGGCTGCGGACTTGCCGTGCCGCGTGTAGAGCAGCCGCTTCGGACAGCGATTGAGAAAATTAGCCTGATCAAACTGAAACTTGAGCCGGCGGAAATGGACGTGGTCTCTGTACTGGTCCTGATGATTGGGGCATCGCTTATTTGCGGGCTGCTCGATATCTCGTCTTCTGCATTCCTGCTGGCGCTCGGCACGCTGATCGGGCGTTACGGGCAACGCATAATTGCAGGATTCCAGTCAGGTGAATAATGCCGCGCGCGTAGGTGCATTGACACTTGTTGTTGGTGGTTTTGGTCTGGTTCCACATAATGCCCAAGCGGATCAGACTTACGGCGCTGATGTAAACTGTGATGATCCTCAAAACCAATTGGAAATGACATATTGTGAAGGAGAGGCCTTGGCACGTGAAGATGCGCGCCTAAACTTGGCGTATCGAGGTGCGATGGAGCGCGCACAAAACCTTGAAAGTGATGAGACAGCTCGCCTGTTGCGTCAGGCACAGCGCGCGTGGATCAAATACCGCGATCTGGCCTGTGCGTCCGAGGCTGCAACTGCCCAAGGCGATAGTATTTCTGGACAGCTTTATCTCGGCTGCAAGATGTATTTGACCCGCCAGCGTGCCGATGATTTGGCGCTGTTTCTCGATGTGATGTAGGGTTAGTGCATTTGGTACCTGAAGCTGTCGTTTCTAAAACGAAGTGAAATCAAACAGGTAAGTATCAGCCCTGCGTCAGGTGCATGGCGGGATTGCGGATTTACCGGCTACTCTGCGCTGCAGCATTTGTCTAATTCTTATCCAACAGACAACGCAGCTCATAGTAGGAATATCGAAATGGCTTTTTACACTGATACCGTCGCATCCGCCCCTCGCACTGGTTTTTTTGCCGCAATCGGATCGTTCTTTACATCTATCGCAGTTGCACGTGAGGTGTCTTTGAATGTGCAAGGTCGTGTGGCCAAAATGGATGAGTTGCGTGCCAAAACTGACGAAGAACTTGCCGCACTTGGTATGACACGCGACACCATCGCGCTGCATGTTTTCCGCGATCTTTACTACATCTGATTACTAACTCGTTTCCTGACTATAAGTTTTTATGGCCCTGCATTCTGTGCGGGGCCTTTCTCTTTTCAGCTGTCCCTGTGAGGAACGTTGAGCTTAAAGCGCGTGACCTGCCGCTAGCGCGGCGGTCGCAAAGGATCGGGTAGGTCAATGCCCTTGTCCATCAACGCGCTTAGTCTGCGGCGCGCGATCGGCATACGGTAGTGCTGGCCGATAGCGCGGCAGAGTTTTGCAAGGCACATGCCTGCGGCGTAGGCGCATCAGTTTATGCAAAGATTGTCTGTTCAGTTTGCCGGTGCCCGCTTGTGCCAGCATGCGGTAGAGAACCTGCATCTCGATCAAATCGGCCTCTAAGTCATCGCTCATGTGGCGCAAAGGCACCATGGTCGTGCGCGGTTTGTGAAAAAGCGACGCCTGCGCAAATTCATCCCTGACCGACGGATCATAAAGAACAAATACATCTTCGGCGGCATCAATCATATCGGGCGCATAGCCGTAGCGGTCCTCAAAACTTAGCCGCCTGTGGGGGGCAAAGCGCTTGTCCCATCCAGTGATGCGCGGATTAAGCGTGGCATGCGGCTGCAGGCAGATGACAGTGGCGCCGGGGGAGGCGACGCTAAAGGCAGCGGCCGCATAACCGCACATGTCAGCGCCGTAAAAGATCACGCGGTCGTAGGCGTCAAAAAAGCCGTCATCGCTTAATTTTTCAAAAAACGCGTAAACGGCGGCATCGCGAAACCATGTATTAGCCGATGTAAGCAAGCACAGATGCGACCAACCCGCCTCACGGACCAATTCAAAGCCAACGGGCTCACCAGACTCGTAGGTGTTGCGAATGTGCTCGACGGCTTCAAATGTAACAAGTAACGTCGGGTCATCATCGACGAATAGGGCTGCGTGCTGCTGGCCCAATTCCTCATACATCCCATATTGTCGGCCCAACTTTCGCATCGCTTGGGTCCAGTCGTTGAGGGACAAATCGCTTAGCGGGGGGCGAAAAAGGTTCGCGTCGTCCTGCATGGTGTGCTCCGGCCAGTCTTGCCCTTCGGCGAAAGGCGGTGTTGGGCTGGAGCTACCTGTCGAATAGGGCGAAAATGCGGAGCCACAGTGCGCTTTTTGAGAGGGTTAAGCTTGCGTTAACCGCCCCTAGAAGAACGCCTGAAGCCCCGTTTGGGCACGCCCCAAGATAAGCGCATGGATATCGTGCGTACCTTCATAAGTGTTCACAGATTCCAAGTTAACCATGTGGCGCATGACAGGGAAGGCGTCGGAAATGCCGTTACCCCCGTGCATGTCGCGGGCGTGTCGCGCCACATCCAGCGCTTTGCCGCAGTTGTTTCGCTTCATCATGCTGATCAGTTCGGGGCTTGCGCTGCCGCCATCCATCATGCGGCCCAATTGCAACGAACCTTGCAGGCCAAGCGCGATTTCTGTTTGCATGTCAGCCAGTTTTTTCTGGAAAAGTTGCGTCTGCGCTAGTGGTTGTCCAAACTGATGGCGGTCCAAACCATATTGCCGCGCTGCGTGCCAGCATGCCTCGG
The DNA here is from genome assembly GCF_965655635.1 of Nereida sp. Taxonomy (NCBI): domain Bacteria; kingdom Pseudomonadati; phylum Pseudomonadota; class Alphaproteobacteria; order Rhodobacterales; family Roseobacteraceae; genus Nereida; species Nereida sp. Next base: position 9,250 of record NZ_CBFHHE010000026.1, on the reverse strand, counting down.
CAGCGCCCATCACACCCCAAGAAATTCCATAGCGCGCGCGGTTCAAACAGCCAAACGGTCCTTTGAGGCCTTCAACATTCGGTAGCAACGCGTCTTCGCCCACATCTACATCGCTCATCACGATTTCACCTGTGATAGAGGCCCGAAGCGACAGCTTACCTTTAATCACAGGCGCGCTGAGACCCTTGGTTCCCTTGTCCAATACAAAGCCACGAATTTTGCCGCCGTGGGCTTCGGATTTTGCCCAAACAACAAAAACATCAGCGGCTGGGGCATTCGAAATCCACATCTTTGCACCATTAAGGCGGTAGCCTGTTGGTGTTTTTACGGCTGTGGTTTTCATCCCAGCGGGATCACTTCCTGCGTCCGGTTCGGTCAGACCGAAACACCCGATTCTTGTTCCCGCCGCAAGGCCAGGCAGGTATTTCTGCCGCTGTTCTTCGGTTCCGTAGGCAAAAATCGGATACATCACCAAGGATGACTGCACGGACATCATGGAGCGATAGCCGCTGTCGGCCCGCTCAACGGCGCGTGCGATCAATCCGTAGCTGACGTAGCCAGCACCAAGCCCGCCGTAGTTTTCAGGTATAGTTGCACCAAGAAGGCCCGCGCTGCCCATTTTCTCAAAGAGTGAACGGTCAAAACTTTCGTCGCGGTAACTGTCTGTTACGAGCGGGGCGAGGGCGTTCTGGCCGAATGTTTCTGCCGCTTCTGCCAGCATACGCTCTTCTTCGGTCAGCTGCGCATTCAACAAAAACGGATCTGCCCAGTCAAAACGGCTAAGTTCGGGGCCGTGACCTGCGGGGTGTGACTGGATTGGATCGACGGGGTGTTGCGCGTTCATTGGGGCCTCCACAGATCAGATGTGATCTTTGGCGTTAGCCTAGTGTGGCAGCCAGCGGACAGCAAGCGCAACGAATGGACCATGAATGGGACAAATGTAGCACAAAGAAAAAGCCCCCACGCGGTTGGCGTTGGGGGCTTGGTATTAGATGTTGCGGTCTGTTAAATCGCAGATAAACGCATCGCTTATTTCGGCATAGGTCCGATAAGCATGACCATCTGACGGCCTTCCATTTTTGGGAAGTTTTCTACTTTGCCGTGCTCTTTTGTGTCTTCTGCAACGCGCTCAAGCAATTCACGTCCAAGGTTTTGGTGCGCCATTTCGCGGCCACGGAAACGCAGCGTGATTTTTACTTTGTCACCGTTTTCCAAAAACTTAAAAACATTACGCATTTTGACGCTGTAATCATTGGTGTCAGTGTTCGGACGGAACTTGACCTCTTTGATCTCAATCGTCTTTTGTTTCTTACGCGCTTCGGATTCACGTTTTTGCAGCTCGTATTTATACTTGCCGAAATCCATAATCTTGCAGACAGGTGGGTTCGCGTTTGGCGAAATCTCAACCAGATCGAGACCAGCTTCTTCGGCCAATGCCATGGCTTTCGCGGGTGAAACAACGCCACCGTTTTCACCATCAGCGCCAATCAGGCGAATTTCGAGTGCTTTGATGCGGTCATTGACGCGGGGGCCGGTGTCGCGCTGTGGAGGCGCATTATGTGGTCTGCGGGCTATGGGTTCATTCCTTAAATGGTTGGTCGTAATTTCTAGTTGCGCAAACTAGGCGTTAAAGTCGCGCGCTTCAAGCGGCAAATGGGTGTTTGCAAAGGGTGTTTGGCGTATTTTCGGCTGTTGTGGCGTTTTGTGGCTTGTGTCCTTTTCAAGCTGGCGTGAGCGTGCGATGTGTTGGGCACTTCTGTGCGAAGTTAACGAGTGTTTTGTGAATGGGGACGTGACGCAAATGAATAAATTAGTATTGGGTGCTGGCGCTGTGGTGATTGCGGTGGCGGGCTATGTTTGGGTGTCTGGCTCAAACGTGGAAGAGGTTGCGGATAGTGCGACGGGGACTGCTGTAACCGCTGTTGAAACAACAACCGAAACCGTAAGCGAGGGCGCAACGGCTGTTACTGAAACGGCAACTTCTGCAACAGACAGTGCGACCACGGCGGTTGAAAGTGTTGTTGAAGAAGCCAAAACGGCTGTGGATGATGCTGTGGACACGGCAAAAGCCAAAGCAGAAGAAGCCGTGGAAGCTGCAAAAGAAGCTGCGGAAAATGCGGTATCCGATGCGTTGGGGCTTGCGGGTGACGGGACAGATGCGGCGGCTGATCTGACCGAAGCGGCGACTGACGCTGTTTCCGGTACAGTGACCGAAGCGACAGAGGGTGCTGCCACTCTTTTGGAAAGCGCAACCGAGGCTGCGTCTGACGCGGGCAACGCCGTGGCAGATGTGGCTGCAGAGTCCACGGATGCAGCTTCTGACACGACTACGGATGTTGTTGAGGACGCAGCAAACGGTGTGTCGCAACTTGTGGAAGGGACCAGCGAAGCGGTAGAGACAGCAACTGACGCGGCTCCTGAAGCGACCGTAGAGGCGACACCGAGTGCTGAAGTTGATCCCGTCGGACTGGAGGATCTGCTAACGGCTGAAGGGCTGAATACGGACGCGGCGCTGCAACTTGTTGAGGGTTCTGATATTTCAGGATTTGCGAAAACAGCGCTGAAAACTCTGATTGAGCAGGCTGAAAATAATCCTGAAATGGCCAATCAAGTCATCGATGCCATCAAAGCACAGATTGGCGGATAAGCCGTTTTGATGATTAAAATAGAAAAGGCCGCAGAACTCAGCGGCCTTTTTTAACAACGACTTATTGATAGTTTTGAATGTTAATTAGCCAACAAACGCTTTTTCAACCACGTAGTGTTTAGGGTCAGAATTAGCACCTTCCTCAAGCCCGTGGCTTTCGAGGATTTCTTTGATGTCCACATTAAGCCCCATAGACCCACATACCATGGCGCGGTCCGTTTCGGCTGACAGACCGTCTTCAATACCGAGGTCTTTGAAAACTTTGCCGTCCTTCAATAGATCGGTGATGCGGCCCATCTTTGGGCTCTCCTGACGGGTAGTGGTCGGATAGTAAACCAGCTTGGCAAGGTTCTCTTCACCAATCAGCTCGACCAGTAGCTGGTCTGTTTTGATGCTCTCAATCAGATCTGCGCCATAGGTAAGCTCGGCCACATCGCGGCAGGTGTGCGTGACGATGACTTGGTCATAAAGTTCATAGGTCTCCGGATCGCGCAGCAAAGATGCGAAAGGCGCAAAGCCGGTCCCTGTTGAAAAGAACCAAAGTCGCTTACCTGGCAGCAGGGCATCGTGAACAAGCGTACCTACAGGTTTGGGTCGCAAAATGATCTCATCGCCTACCTGAACGTGCTGAAGTTTCGAGGTCAGCGGTCCGTCCTGCACTTTGATAGAGTAGAATTCCAACTCCTCGTCCCAACTGGGGGAGGCGATGGAGTAAGCGCGCAAGAGCGGGCGCTGTTTGCCGGTTTTTGGGTCTGGATCGCCCATCAAGCCGATCATGACAAACTCGCCAGAGCGAAACCGAAGCGACGCAGGGCGTGTGACACGGAACGAAAACAGCCGGTCTGTGTAATGCTTAACGGCTGTCACGACTTGCGCGTCGGGAAGGGTTGGTGTGGCCTTTGCGGCGGGGGCGTCGGTCATGGGTGTTCGATCATTCATAAGTGTCATTACGCGGGTCATGCCCACGTGTCCTGTCATAGTCGTTGATTTGGATCAGTTAAAGGCGCTGATTAGCCGCGCAGGCGGGCTTGGTAGTCGTGCTTGGTCCAGTTTGCGCGAAAAAGCCACTCCGCTTCGGGTTGGCGGGCGGCGAGCGCGTCATCAATTTCGACCTCGTCAAAACCAACGCGGCGGGCCATTGCATATTGATCCGAGATCACATGACCCTTGGCGCGCAAACGCCCCTTGTAGCCCATGCGACGCAATTCAGCGGCGATGGAAAAGCCGCGCCCGTCCGCAAAACTGGGAAAATCCACGCGGATTAGGCTTAGCCCATCAAGACGCGTGCGCAGGTCTTCTGGCTCAGCGTCTGAGGGCAGGTCGACGCCTGCGCACTCATTTGCAGGCAGGCTATCGAGCATGCAAAATCCGCCGTTCCAGTCGTCCGCGGCAAAGCCGCTGTCGATTACAATTACTGTCATAATATCAAGTCCTTATGCCGCTGATGCTTTGCTGTCGGGATAAAGTGCCGCTTTGAACGGCCCCATGCCAACACGGCGGTATGTTTGTAAAAATGTCTCGGCTTTCTCGCTGCGCACATCGAGGTATGTCTCGATGATCCGCTCGATCGCTGGCACAAGTGCCTCGGCGCTAAAGCCAGGACCTGCGCGCTCACCGATGGCCGCATCTTCGGACCCGTCACCGCCCAAGGTGATCTGATAGTTTTCGACGCCGGCGCGGTCTAAACCCAGAATGCCGATATGGCCCACGTGGTGGTGACCACAGGCGTTGATGCAGCCAGAGATTTTGATCTTTAGCGCGCCAATTTCATGCTCAAGCTTCAACTCGTCAAAGCGCTCCGCAATTTCTTGCGCAACAGGGATCGAGCGCGCAGTCGCAAGCGCACAGTAATCCATGCCGGGGCACGCGATAATGTCACTGATCAGGCCAATGTTTGCTGTCGCCAAATCGGCCTCACGCAAGGCTGCATAGATGGCGGGCAGGTCTGATTGGTGCACATGGGGCAAGATCACATTCTGCTCATGACTAATGCGCAACTCATCATGTCCATAAGTTTCTGCCAACTCCGCCATGGCGCGCATTTGATCTGCAGATGCGTCACCCGGTGTCGCGCCGTGCTTTTTCAAACTGATCGAGACAATTGCGTAGCCGTCGTTTTTGTGTGCGGTGATATTTGTGTCCGACCAACTTGCGTAAGCGGGGTTGGCCTGACGCATGGCTGTGTGCGCATCAATGGGCGCATTGCGATAGGCCGGCGTATCAAAGTTTTGTTGAATTTGTGCAAATAAATCCCGATCGAAACCTTTGAATGTAGGTTTTATTTGTTCGAAACGTGTAAGGACGCGGGCACGGATGTCATCGATGCCATGCTCGTGAACTGTGATTTTGATGCGTGATTTGTATTTGTTGTCACGGCGTCCAAGACGGTTCCAAACATTGACCGTGGCTTCAACAAACGGCAGCAAATCAGTCTTGGGCAAAAACTCTGCAAGTGTTTGGCCAATCATCGGGGTGCGGCCCAAGCCGCCGCCAACAATAATTTTGTAGCCGATTTCGCCGTCTTTTTCGACGATCTGGATACCAACATCATGCGCACGGATGACAGCGCGATCTGCCGCAGAGCCGGTCACGGCAAGTTTGAACTTGCGCGGCAAAAATTGAAATTCGGGGTGATCTGTTGACCACTGCCGCAGCAGCTCCGCTGTTGGGCGCGGGTCCTCCACCTCATCCGCCGCAGCGCCTGCAAAGTGGTCTGCGGTGACGTTACGAATGGTGTTGCCGCTTGTTTGTAGTGCGTGCATCTCTACCTCGGCCAAACGGTCAAGGATGTCGGGGACGTCCCTTAGTTTTGGCCAGTTGTACTGGATATTTTGGCGTGTGGTGAAGTGACCATACCCTTTGTCAAACGTCTCGGCGATCATCGCAAGTTGGCGCATTTGGGCGCCGTTTAGCGTACCGTAGGGAATCGCAACGCGCAGCATATAGGCGTGCAGTTGCAGGTAGAGACCGTTCATCAAGCGAAGTGGTTTGAACTCATCCTCTGTGAGCGCGCCAGAAATACGGCGTTCAACCTGTGCACGAAATTGGGCGTTCCGTTCTGCGACGAAAGCCGCGTCAAAATCGTTGTACCGATACATTATGACAACTCCACTTGCTTGCCGTGTGCGTAATTGGATGGGCCGCGTGTGCGGAATTCTTCTCGGAAATGGGTTGGGGCAGGGCCATCGTCCGTCATCGCAACATCCGCGAGGTATACACCCACCGCGACTGCGGGCTGGCTGCTTGCGGTCAAAAGCTGTTCTTGTGCAACGGCTTCATCTTCAAACACTTCGGCGCTTGATAATGTGCGAACCCAAGTCCCTTCAGGTGACCAATAGATGACATCGCCTTCAAGAAGCGCGTTGGCGGTAATAACTTTTGGGGTGAAGCTGCGGCTCATTGGGCCACCTCCTGTATGGAAATATCTTGTGCCACTTGCAAAGCGGCGCGTGGTGCGAGGCCAAGCAACATAAGCGCGGGACCTTTTAAGTTGGCTGTCTCAAGGTCATCGGAAAGCGTCCCGAGCGTGCAGGTCAGTGTGCGTTGTTCCACGCGGCTGACGTTCTCGACGACGGTGATGGGCGTTTCCGGGTGCGCGCCATGCATTAAAAGGCGCCCCTGCACGAACCGCGCCGCGCGTTTGCCCATGTAAATTGCAGCAACTTCGCCTGCATGTGAAAGCGCACGCCAATCGTGATCCGCATAGCCCTTCATGTCGTGACCTGTGATAAAGCGCACGGACCCGTTGCGATCACGCTTCGTCAAACTTTGGCCGATGCCAGCAACGGCAGCAGACGCGGCCGTAATACCGGGCACGATACGCCAAGACACGTCCGCGGCGTCACATGCGTCAATTTCTTCATCCAGCCGCCCAAAAACTGTCGGATCACCGGACTTGAGGCGCACAACTTGGTGACCGTCTTTGGCGTGGCTGACGATTAGATCGTTGATTTCAGATTGGCTCATCGCCTTGCCGAAACCTTCTTTCCCGGCGTCAATCATGACCGCTTCACGGCGTGCGAGCTCAAGAATTTCTGCGCTTACGAGGCGATCATAAATCACGACGTCTGCCTTATCCAAAGCCTTGCGCGCTTTTAAGGTCAGCAGGTCAGGATCGCCAGGGCCAGCGCCGACTAGGTCAACATGGCCTGCTTTTTCGCGCGTATCCGTTAAGTAAGTATCAAGCAGGTTTTCAAGTGCCGGCTGAACGCCGCTTTCACCATCCTCTTCAATGGCTCGAGGGCCTTTATTAAAGTAATACTCTGACCAAAAATCGCGCCGTTTACGACCCATCGGTAGGGCCTCAACAGCACTGCGGAAGGACTTACCTATCCGTGCAAGCACACCCAAAGATGCAGGGAGCTTCGCTTCCAGATCCGCTTTGATTGCGCGGGCCAAAACCGGTGCTGCGCCTTCGGTGCCGATGGCGATGGTAACCGGATCACGGTCAACGATCGCCGGTGTGATGAATTGGCTGCCGTGTAAATTATCGACCATATTCACGCGTGCGCCATCACGGTGGGCAAGTGCGGCCACCCGTGCATCTTCGGCGTCGTCACCGTTTGCCGCGTAAAACAGGACTGCGCACATGGCGTCTCCGGGCTCCATCGCGCGGCTGATCAATGTCAGTCGCCCTTCTTGGGCCCACGCGCGAATTTCTGATGCGGCGTCTTCTGCCACGACTGTTAAATTGGCCTCTGTTTTCAGCAATAACCGCAGCTTGGCTATGGCTTCTTCACCGCCACCGGACAAGACAATCCGACGGCCTTCGACGGCGACGAATATGGGAAAATGTTTCATGGGGCGGTGCTCCAGCTACTCAACTACCGCTCAATATAGTATATTTTCCCACTATTTTGCTATATGGCGGCTATACTAAGAACGAACGTTCTGTATATTAAACCTGTGTGGAAATATTTAGTAACTTGACAGGAAAAAGCAGATGGCTGTTCAGATAGACGACCTAGACCGGAAAATTCTCATACAGTTGCAGCAGGACGCGAGCCTGTCACTTGATGAAATTGCCGCAATAGTGGGCAGTTCCAAGACACCTGTATGGAACCGGATTCGCAAAATGCGCAACGCAGGCGTCATTGGCACACAGACCGCGCGCCTTGATGCGGATGCCCTTGGTTTTGAGGCGTGCTTTTTTGTGTTGATCCGCACGTCCGAGCATGAAGCCGAGTGGCAAGCGGCGTTTCTCAAGGCGCTTAAAGAGCGTCCCGAGGTGCAAGAAGCGCACAGGCTTGCAGGGGATATTGACTACATTTTGAAGGTACGTGTGCAAAACGCGCGCGCCTATGATGCGTTCTATCAGGCGCTTATCAGCGAAGTGCGCGTATTTAATGTCACGGCGCTTTTAAGCATGGAGGAAATCAAATCAACCAGTGCTCTGCCGCTGTGACTGGTGCGCAAAGCCGCTTAGTCAGCACATACGATTAGTTTGCTGAGTCCATGGAAATGATATGCCGGCTTATATTCTGGTGGCTCCGCGATGCACAGATCAGGGCACCGTTGAAACAACGTTCCAAGCGCAATTTCCATTTCCAGCCGTGCAAGCGGGGCGCCGACGCAGAAATGAATGCCGCCTCCAAAAGATGTGTGCACTTTGCCGGGCCGGTTTGGTTGAAAAACATGTGGGTCTTTGTAGACGTTCGGGTCGTGATTGGCGGCGCCTAACAGCAGTCCAACGGCATCGCCTTTCTTGAAGTCATGGCCAAATACCTCAACGTCGCATTTCGCCCATCTTTGGAACATGTGCAAAGGCGGATCAAACCGTAGGATTTCCTCCACAAGGGGGCCGATAGGAGCGCTCTCATTCGGGGTATGTCCCGTTTCAAGGCATGCCTTGATGCCGTTCCCAAGCGAATGAACCGTTGCCTCGTGCCCTGCGTTCAACAGCAAAATACACGTGGTTATCATCTCGTCGGTCGAGAGTTTATCGCCGTCTTCTTCCGCTGCGATCAGTTCTGATATCAAATCATCTGCGGGCGTTGCGCGGCGCTCATTGATGTAGCTGCGCATGAACTCTGTGAATTGTGTTGCGGCTTGGGCCGCTTGCTCTTCGATTTCACGGGTGCGGCCCGCCACATACATGGCCACCATGGCGTGTGACCACCGCAAAAGTTGATCTGCCATGCTGTCGGGCACACCCAAAAGGCGGGCGATGACCAAAACGGGAATTGGGGTGGCGAAGTGTTCCAAGATGTCAAAGTTCCCTTGCGGAAAAGCATCAATCTTTTGTGTTGCCAGTTGTTCGATCATCGGTGCCAGTGTTTTGATCCTGCGCGAGGTAAACCCATGCAGGACTAATTTACGTAGACGGGTATGGCGGGGTGGCTCCAGCTCCAGCATAGAGTGGGCTTCCACAGCGTAAAATGCCTCTAGATGATCTGGTACGTCAAACGTGGGCCCTTCACGGCCAAAATTTTTGTCGCGCAGCAACGCCGATACTGCCGTATGGCTACTGGCCACTAGCATGTCGAACTCCTCCCAATACACCAAATCACCCATCTGGCGAAGGCGGTCATAGAACGGGTAGGGTGCTGCGTTGAGGGCGGGGTCAGTAAGGGACTGCGAGATACGTTTCATTGCGATGACTAA
>NZ_CBFHHE010000025.1:0-28897 GCF_965655635.1 Nereida sp. | reverse complement strand
GGGATGGAGCAGCCCGGTAGCTCGTCAGGCTCATAACCTGAAGGTCGTAGGTTCAAATCCTACTCCCGCAACCAACACAATAAAACATTATCAATACGTTAACAGACACCCCAGGGTGGCCCTTGGCGCTCCGTGAATGTCCGGCGCTACGTTTAGAGCGCGGACCGCATTGTGCGTCACGTCATGTAGCAGGATGAAAACGCCCCAAACCGCGGTACGGTAGCTTCAAGCCTAAACCCGACTTTGGTAGGTATTGCAGCAAACGGCAGCTGTGAGGCCAAAGTGCACGATGCTGCGCTGCGCATGAATGTCTGCAAAGGAGCCCTCCGCCGGTGATGCGGCAAAGGGCGTTGGTTTGTCAGAGAGCCTTGCGGAAGATCACCTTATCATCGCCCGCAGCCCAGAAATCGCGGATACGCGCTTCTTCTTAGTAGCCGTTTTGGGGCGTCACCCAAAGCCGAACGACCGCTGATGTGTTGTTGCTGACCATCAGTTGGGATTTGCCCCATAAATAATGCTGGCGATAATCCGTGCTATGGTGTGCCGAATGGGTTGGTGCTGGTACCGTCCGGCGCAGTGCCCGAGATGGGGGTCGTGGTGAACAACAATATTGTTTTGATTGACACATACAATGACCTCAGAAGCTGGGCCAATCGCCTTGGGAGGCGGCATTGCGGACGGCAGCACAGCGTTTACGGCCGGTTATTTGGACTTCGGTGACGACTGCCTTGGGGTTGATGCCAATAGTGATCGGGCTGAACCTGAATTTCTTCACCCGAGAACGTGTATGGCGCACCATCGACGCAGTGGTGGACCGAGCTGTCTTCGGCCATTGTGGGTGGCTTAGTCGTTGCCACTGTGCTCACGCTCGTGGTGACACCTGCGATGCTGATGCTTGTTGCAAAGCGACGGCAAGGATAGCTTGCTGATCATGCGAAGGGGTAAAACATCATTGCGGCTGTGCGTGCCCGCAGTACCGTAGCCGGTGAGCGAAACGGACGGCTGATGCGGGCGGCGTGATGTCTTTGACTTCAATCTTGGAATCGGCGCGTGACATCCCTGTGGTTCACAAAACGGACATGCTTGTTGTAGACTCTGGCCCAGCTGGTCTGGCCGCGGCGCTTGCGGCTGCGAGATGTGGTGTGGAAGTGACCTTGTTGGAGCGCTTTGGTTGTTTTGGCGTCAACATTACTGTCGTCGGTGTCGAAGGGTTTGCATGGTACCGCCACGAGTAAACCGTCGAAGCAAACGGTATCGGTCGTGAGTTTGAAGAGCGCGCCAAAGCAACGGGTACCGCTGTGCCTGAAAGCCAATCGCTCAGCTATGAGTTGGACAGCGAGGGTTTTAAGTTCGTCGCTGATTGCCTTGTTGAGGAAGCAGGTATTCATCCGATGCTGCACTGGCAGTTTGTAGCACCCATCATAACCGATGGTGCTGTTTCAGGAGTGATTGTGGAATCAAAAGCGGGGCGCCAGACGATATTGGCCAAGCGCATTATTGATGCCACAGGCGACGCTGATGTTGCGGCCCGAGCTGGCTGCGCAACGGCGAAAACACTCGTCGAAGAAATGCAGGGCGCCAGCGTCATGTTCCATTTGGCTGGTGTGGATAAGACCAAGTTTATGGAGGGCGTCCACAGTAATCCGCAGACCTATAAAGACTGGTCCTCGGGCGAGTGGGAGGTTGAGACGGCCGGCAAAGAAGACACGATGTTTTCGCCGTTTCTGGGCAAGCCATTTGAGCAGGCAATCCGCGACGGTGTGATCCCTGCGCATTTGAACACGATTGGTGGCACGTGGGGCGCGGTGCACGACAGTGGTGAAATGACTTATATGAAACTTATCCATCTGGCGGGATGCGATGGTACGGACCCCGACAGCATGACGCAGTTCGAGATCGAGGGCCGCAAACAAGCAATGCACGCGATTGACGCGCTTCGCCAATATACACCGGGTTGTGATGGCGTGCGGCTGCGGAACTATGGAATGTCGATCGGGATTCGCGACACGCGCTAAGTTGATGCAGTATATAAAATAATATGACCGAACAAGATGTGCGCGGACATTCTAGATTTGAGGACAGCATCGGCATTTATCCGGAGTTTATCGATGGTTATGGCATTTTGATTTTGCCGACCACTGGGCGGTACATGCACATCCCCTATCGGTCGATGCTGCCTAAGGGTGTGAAGAACCTGATCGTGGCAGGACGGGCCACAGGGGGTGATCGTATTTCACACGTGGCGACCCGAAACATGGCGTGCTGCGTGGTCCAGGGGCAGGGTGCGGGTGTTGCGGCTGCGTGGTCTGTAAAGAACAACACTGCTTTTGAGGATGTTGATGTTCAGGCCGTCCAGAAGGTGATTGAAGGACAAGGAGTGCGCATCCATTAGTCTGGTGTGCTGGGTTGGTTTTATAGATGTCGCAAAGCTGTAACTGATCGCTAGTGAAAATCGCGTGATTTGGGGATGACACGCGCATCACGTGGATGACCATGTGGCGGGCTAGGCAGCGCTTTTTTGATCTCATCAGCACGGGCAAGTGGCGTAACGATGGTGTCATCAGACAAGCGGTCCAGTGCATCGCTTCGATCTTCTAAGTGGTGGGCGACCAAGTGGATTACGCCATCTGCGCGTTGCACGACACCTGTCACATCAATCACGCGTGCGCTCATTATTACTTTGCGGAATGCCTCCATCATCTTTGGCCAAATCACTAAATTAGCGACCCCAAGTTCGTCTTCTAAGGTTATGAAGCACACCCCTTTTGCACTACCTGGGCGTTGACGGATCAGAACAATGCCAGCCAGCTTTACCCGTTGGCCGTTTCGCATGTGATCAAGTGATTTGGTCGTTGTATACCCTTGCTTGGTCATGCTTTTGCGCAAGAATGCCATTGGGTGCGCCTTCAGAGACAATCGGGTGGTTTGGTAATCCGCAACGACATGCTCGCAAAGGGGCATTTGAGATAGAGTAAACTGTACTTCACCACCTTCGTCAGGCTTGTCTTGAAATAGCGGTAAATCGGGTGTGTCTTGAAGGGCGCGAGCGTCCCAAAGAGCTTGCCGCCTATCTAGTTGCATTGAGCGCAGAGCATCAGCCGCAGCTAATTTACGGATTGTCCCTGCATCAAGATGGGCGCGTTTTTTGATGTCGAGCAAATCTATGAAAGGCATATGGCGGGCCTGCATAATTCGGTGGGCCATGTCTTGTCGCATTCCATCTATTTGGCGTAGGCCAAGGCGCACGGCAAAAGTGCTTTTGCTTTTCTCTATGCTTACGGGCTCTAGAGTATTGTCCCAACCGCTGTAATTCACATCGGGCGGGTGGACCGTAAGGCCATGCTCGCGGGCGTCTCGGACAATCTGGGCGGGTGCATAAAAGCCCATAGGTTGTGAGTTTAGCAGAGCGGTGCAAAAGACATCTGGATAATGATATTTGATCCAACTCGAAACATAAACAAGATGAGCAAAGCTTGCGGCGTGACTTTCTGGAAATCCGTAATCGCCGAACCCTTTGATCTGATGAAAACAGCGGTTTGCAAAGTCTGGATCATAACCGCGCCTGATCATGCGTCCGACCATTTTTTCTTCTAGTGCACCAATCGTGCCGCGTGATCTAAACGTAGCCATTGCCTTGCGCAGCTGATTTGCCTCATCTGGCGAAAATTCGGCTGCCACCATGGCCACTTTCATCGCTTGCTCCTGAAAGATTGGCACGCCTTTAGTTCGATGCAGAACTTTTTTCAGTTCATCCGGGTCATGGGGCGCGGCAGGGGACGGGTATTCCTCGGGCTCTTTGCCGCTACGCCTGCGTAAATATGGATGCACCATGTCGCCTTGGATTGGGCCGGGTCGGACAATCGCAACTTGAATGACTAGGTCGTAAAACTCGCGCGGCTTGAGCCTTGGCAGCATGTTCATTTGCGCCCTGCTTTCAACCTGAAATACGCCAAGGCTGTCGCCTTTGCATAGCATATCATAGACTGCTTCGTCGTCTTGTTCGACTGTAGCAAGGGTAACTTCGCGCCCATGATGTGCTTTGATCAGATCAAAGGCCTTTCGAATGCAGGTGAGCATCCCAAGCGCTAGCACATCTACTTTAAGGATGCGTAACTCCTCTATGTCGCCTTTGTCCCACTCAATAAAACTTCGGTCTGGCATTGCACCATTTCCGATGGGCACTGTGTGGCTCAGCGGGCTTTCAGTTAGAATGAAGCCGCCTACGTGCTGGCCGAGGTGGCGGGGCATTCCAATCATTTGATCTGCAATTTTAATTGTACGTGCGAGCAAAGGATCACTTAAATCAAGCCCTGCTTGTTTCGCTTCACGGGCGCCCACTTCGCGCCCCCATGATCCCCAAATTGTTTTGGAAAGCGCGGATGTGATGTCTTCGGAAAGTCCCATGACCTTCCCCACTTCGCGCACGGCCATGCGGGGGCGGTAGTGAATTACAGTAGCACATAGGGCTGCGCGATTGCGGCCATAGGTGCCATAGATATGCTGAATAACTTCTTCGCGCCGTTCGTGCTCAAAATCTACGTCGATGTCCGGGGGCTCTTTGCGCTCTTCGCTTATGAACCGTTCAAACAGCAAATCATTGGTTGCCGGATCAACTGCCGTTATACCAAGAACGTAACATACCGCAGAGTTGGCAGCAGACCCACGCCCTTGGCACAAGATGGGCGGTTTGCATTTATGCCGTGCGAAATTCACAATATTTTGGATGGTCAGGAAATATTGCGCAATATCCAGCTTGGCGATGAGCGCCAACTCTTTGTGTAGAGTGGCAGTAACAGTCGCGGGAACTCCCTCGGGGTAGCGCCACCGAGCGCCGTTCCATGTTTGTTTCTCAAGGTGCTCTTGGGCTGTACGTCCGTGGGGCACAGTTTCTTTTGGGTATTCATAGGATAATTCCCGCAGATCAAAGTGGCACGCATCTGCAACTTCACGCGTGGCTCGCAATGCATGAGGCCACTGCGCAAAAAGCGCTTCCATTTGCGCCGGTGACTTCAAATGACGCTCTGCATTTGCCTGCAATAAAAAACCCGCTCTATGGATGGTTGTTTTGTGTAAAATGCAGGTCATGACATCTTGCAGCGGACGTCGCTCGGGGGCGTGGTACTGAACGTCGTTGGTGGCCAGAATAGATAACCCGTTGGCGCGTGAAATTTGATCAAGATGGTTGATCCGCGCGCGGTCGTCACCGCAGTAAAGATAGCTGGCGGCGATATATTTCATACTTGGTAGGGCGCGCTGCAAGCGAGGCAGTCCAGCGCTGAAATGATCAATGTTTTCGTTTGGAATTAGGATCAGTTGCACGTCTTGGCTGTGGCTGGCCAGATCGTCCAAAGTGATGTCGCATGCGCCTTTGGTTTGCCATGCGCCGTCTGTCATCTGCATTTTGCCTTTGGACAGTAGCGCGCACAGCCTGCCATACGCGGCACGGTCGCGTGGATAAGCGAGGAATGTTTCACCTGTGACCAGTTGTAAACGGCACCCGATGACAGGTGTAACTTGTGCTTTGCGAGCCTCCGCATGCAACCGTACAACACCAGCCATTGTGTTGAGGTCTGCGCAGCCAAGTTTGTCATAGCCTAATGCATTAGCGGTAACTGCAAGATCAACTGCATCCGAAGCGCCGCGTAAAAACGAAAAACAGGTGCTTATCCCAAGCTCTACAAAAGGGCTGGGAGGGTTTTTAATGAAGCCTTTTTCATCTTTAATCGTGCGCTTCTCATGCTGATGATCGTTTTGGGGCATCAGGCAAACATCCCATGGATAAACCAGCGCGGATCACCGCCGCGTCCATCTTCATGCAGGCCCTCACGATAGAGCCATATGCGGCGTCCTGTTTGATCCTCAATCTTGAAGTAATCGCGCAAACGTGTACCGGGTTGGTCCTTCCACCACTCCGGAGCAATGCGTTCGGGCCCAGCATAACGTGTGACGCGGTGGGTTTTTCTGCGCCATATAAATTGTGCGGGTGGGCCTTCGGGTACAGCGTAAAGGACATGCACTTCTTCGGGCGCGTCCAATAGCTTGATCGGACGTTCTTTTATCAATTCAGCAGTTTGGGGCGGCGGAGCGCCGAAATTGCTTATACGTCCCTGAGCACGCTCGGGGACGTGGCTTTCATACACCACCGGATATGACACTGATCGCGGACCAAATTTGGCGGTAAGCCGGTCCAAAAGTTGTGTCAGCTGTAGATCACCGTGTGCCTCACCGTCTAATTGGGTTTGCACTATTTGGATCGCCTCAATGCCACCTGCGGAAAGCGTGATCAGATCAAAGCCAAACCCCGGGTTTATGCGCTCAAGCTTGTCCCGAAAAAGGCTGTGTAAATGGACCGGATCACGGGTACTGGCTGCGGTGGCGACATCTATGTGGCTGACATCGCCATCAGTTCTGTAAACTGTCAAATTTAGATAGCGACACCCCATTCCCGCTTTCTGCAGCGCGTCACAGAGGTCGTCGCACAGTTGTGGTAAATAGGGTGCGGGGTCGAATACTGGTTCTGGGAGCCTGCTTTGTGCGGAAAAACGCGGCTTTGCCTCAACGCTTGCTACTGGTTCTGCAAGCTTACCCAAGGTCTGATCCAAGCGCACCAGTGGGTTAGCGGTTAGGGCTGCTTTGACAAATCTGCGCGTCAAAGAGAGGCGAGGCACATTCATAAGTGCCCCGATTGTTTTGAGCCCAAGACGTTGCAGAAGTAGTACTGTTTCTGCATTCAGCCGAAGACCATTTACGGGCAAAGGGCTAAGTCTTTGTACGATTTCACCTTCCGTACATATGCTGCGCACGGGGCCAAAGCGCGCCAATGCCCACGCGGCCCCTTGGGTTGGTGCAATCGCGAGACGTGATGTTAGCCCAAGTAATGAGAACTGCGTTTCCATTTCGATCAACATCGCATCTTCGCCGCCGAAAAGATGTGCGGATCCCGTTGTATCCAAGATCAGCCCATCTGCGCCATCGCTCGCGGTCCACGGACACCAACGCCGCGCCCAAAGTACAAGCCGTTCTAGGGCAGCTTTGTCCCCTGCTTGGTTGGCGTATTCTGTTTGTAACTCAGGGCAAATCGCCCTCATGTCGACGACGCGTGCACCGATTTGAACGCCCATGGTTCGTGCGGAGCGATTTGTAGCATAAATCACAGGGCCATGGGCTCCCTCAACAATTAGGGTAAGTGGTATGTCATCAGCCGGTGAGTTGCCTTGCCGCTCCATCACGCGCTCCCACCTCTCTATTGCGAGGTAGGGGAAGTGGATCGACACGATCCGTCGTCCGGTCATAAGTGACAGTCCATTTGGCAGGCCGTGCGTGATGCGCGCGAAACAAGTCGAGAGACCAGCGTGGCATACCTGGTGCCTGTTGATCGTGAGGATGACGCGCAGAGGGGGCCGAGCCAATGCGCCAGCGCGCGCGTGCAGCACTCAGGTTCGGGGTTGCTGCATGACGGATCAGCCAGCACGGCACATTTGATGCCTCTGAGCGGAGCGCGATCCGTTTTGTAGCTGTGAAATTTACAGCGTTTGGATCGCCCCAAAGCTCTCCGATGACAGCTGCGAGTGTGTGGCATCGCAAGCCGTTTTCTAGGGCCCATAATACATCGACGGGGCGGGATAGATTGATGGTAATGATGGCTCGCCCTGCACCAATACCTGCAAGATAGGGCCGTCCCGTTTCGCGCGCTGATAGGCGATCTTGCACCCATAGGATAGGAGCATTGGTGCGCGGCAAACATGAAATGACATAGGCCAGCGCCGCGGCGTCTGTGCCAGTTTTGGGGAAAACCTCCGATAAAGTATGATGGACTGGCCCGGCTTGCTGCGGGTGAGAAAACTTTTGCTTTTGAATAAATATCGGCTCCATACACGGCACATTGATTCCCAGATGTTCTTGTTTTGTTCTACACCCCAGAAAGGGATGGGTCAAATGCCCCGATGCGCAAATTTGGGCCGGTTGAGTGTCGGGGATATAATGATTTGGCTGAACTGGTTGCAGTCAGCAAGCGGCGACGCCGTTGGGAGTATCAAGGGGCGCTTGGCCCCCTGATTTGTTTTATTAGCCTACCACGTTGAACTCGGGGCCATAGGGGTAGACGGTGATGTTTTCGTTGCCGTCTTCTGTGATGACCAGAATGTCATGCTCGCGGTAACCTCCAGCACCGGCCGTGTCTTCGGGGATGGTCAGCATTGGTTCCATTGAAATTACCATTCCGGGCTCAAGCACCGTATCGATGTCCTCACGCAGCTCTAATCCTGCTTCGCGCCCGTAGTAGTGGGACAGCACGCCGAGGCAGCAGAACAGGCGGGGTGTTATCCTGTTATGGCAACGTCAGGTTTGCTCTTGGATGGCGCAATAAACGGTGAGGTGACGGCAGAAGCGCTGGGCGCGTTGCATGGCTTTGCGGCAGTTGTGAGTTTTGCCGCCCCCGAGCAGTTGCGCGAATACCGTGTGGCTTTGGCCGCAAGAGACGGTGCGCTGATCCCATTGTTGAGTGAAGGGGATTTTTCACGCGGGCTCACCCATGAGCGGCACGTTTGCGTTGATACAACAGCCGCTGGCGGGAATGCACAGCTTTTGAACGCGGGCAGTTAAGCTTGGGTTAAAACGCAGGCACCGCTTTTATGACGTGAAGCGGTGCTTGCGATGTTCTGTACGGTCTAAGCCCACTTGTAATTGAAGCTAACGCTGATCCGGTCTTCTTCGGACATGTTCATGGGCACTTCGTGGCGCAGCCAGCTTTCCCAAAGTAAAACATCTCCGACGGCAGGTTTGGCGTAAACGAATGCCTTTAGCTCTTCCCGCGCGTCTGCGGTGCGGGGTGGTGCCGCCATCATCATCTGTGAACGTGGATCTTCAAGTTTCAGCGCGGAGGTGTCCTCGGGCATTGCTACGTAGGTCGTTCCAGAAATAACCGAATGGGGGTGAATGTGGGATGTGTGGATGCCACCTTCAGGCAGGATGTTAATCCAGATGTCTTCCAAGACCAATTCACGATCGCCCAAGTCAAAGCACAGGTCCTTGGCAAATTCAGCCACGTGTTTATCGAGTGCGTCTACCACGTCCTTGAAGATTGGAAAGCGCCACGGCAAATCCGTAAGGGACGCATAGCTGGTGTAGCCTGCATAGCCGTTTTGCTCGCACCACTCTTGGCCAGCTTCATCGTCTTCTGCGATGACATAGCAGGATTGCTCCAGCTCGGTTGGATCAATTTTGCCGTGCTGTGACAGGACGGCTGAGTAAAGGCGGGTTGCGAAAAGCGATTCAATCTGTGTCATAGCGCAGTCGATACCTGATCGCCTTGGGTCAAGCCAGTGTCATTGATTGCTCTGACTGCGATGTGGCGTGGTTCTTCCCTTTTGGCCCATACTGCGGGCGATAAAAACAAAGGGGTTGCGTGGTTTCACTATCCCCCCTATACGGCCAGCTTCTACACCCACTCCACCAGAATCGGGGTGACCCTCAGGGGCCCGCTGGTGATGTTGAAAAAGGAATAGTCCAATGGACGCTAAAGAACTCCGCGACAAGTCGCCGGATCAGCTTCGCGAAGACCTCGCATCGCTCAAAAAAGAAAGCTTTAACCTGCGTTTTCAGCAGGCGACTGGCCAGCTTGAGAACACAGCACGTATGCGCCAAGTCCGTCGTGACGCGGCACGTGTAAAAACAATTCTGAACGAAAAAGCAGCATCTGCTGCAGCGGAGGCTTAACCTATGCCCAAGCGTATCCTGCAAGGTGTTGTCACAAGCAACCAAAACGAGCAAACCGTCACTGTATCGGTTGAGCGTCGTTTCACACACCCCGTTCTGAAAAAGACCATTCGTAAGTCCAAGAAGTACCGGGCACACGATGAGAAGAATTCTTTTAACGTTGGTGACCTCGTTCGTATCATCGAATGCGCACCACGTTCTAAGACAAAGCGTTGGGAAGTTCTGACAGACTAAGTCAGGCTTCACAGCTTAATCGAAACCCTGGGGATAGGGCACGCATCGCCCCCCAAAGGTCGGGAGAAACCAAATGATCCAGATGCAGACCAACCTGGATGTTGCTGACAACAGCGGCGCTCGCCGTGTTCAGTGCATTAAGGTGTTGGGTGGCTCTAAGCGTAAGTACGCTTCCGTAGGTGACATCATTGTCGTCTCGGTTAAAGAAGCCATTCCACGTGGCCGTGTGAAAAAAGGCGACGTCCGTAAGGCCGTAGTTGTTCGCACCGCTAAAGAAGTTCGTCGCGAAGACGGTACAGCAATTCGCTTTGACCGTAATGCAGCAGTTATCCTGAACACCAACGGTGAGCCAATCGGCACACGTATCTTCGGGCCAGTTGTTCGCGAATTGCGCGCCAAGAACTTCATGAAAATCATCTCGCTCGCGCCGGAGGTGCTGTGATATGGCCGCTAAGTTGAAAAAAGGTGACACTGTCATCGTGATCGCTGGCAAAGACAAAGGCAAAACAGGCACAATTCAGTCTGTTGACCCGTCCGCTGGCAAGGCTGTTGTAGAAGGCGTTAACATCGCCATCCGCCACACACGCCAATCGCAGACAAGCCAAGGTGGCCGCATTCCAAAAGCAATGCCCATCGAGTTGTCGAACCTGGCGTTTGCCGACAAGAACGGTAAAGCGACACGCGTCGGCTTCAAAATGGAAGGTGACAAGAAAGTTCGCTTCGCCAAAACCACGGGAGACGTGATTGATGCTTGATACAGCAAACTACACACCCCGTCTGAAGTCTCTTTACAACGACATCATTCGTGCGTCGATGAAAGAAGAGTTCGGCTACAAGAACGACATGCAGATCCCGCGTTTGGACAAAATTGTTCTGAACATCGGTGCGGGCGCTGAAAGCGTAAAAGACAGCAAAAAAGTGAAAGCGGCTCAGGAAGATTTGACCGCAATCGCTGGTCAAAAAGCTGTTGTTACGATGGCCAAGAAATCTATCGCGGGCTTCCGGGTTCGTGAAGATATGCCTCTTGGTACCAAAGTGACATTGCGCGGCGAGCGTATGTACGAATTCCTTGATCGCTTTATCACCATCGCTATGCCTCGTATCCGCGACTTCCGCGGCATCTCGGGCAAGTCATTCGATGGCCGTGGCAACTACGCCATGGGCATGAAAGAGCACATCGTGTTCCCTGAAATCGACTTTGATAAAGTCGACGAAGTCTGGGGCATGGACATCATCATCTGCACTACCGCGCCAACGGATGCGGAAGCCAAGGCACTGTTGAAAGCTTTCAACATGCCCTTCAATTCGTAAGCGCGGAGAGGACTGAGATATGGCTAAAAAATCTATGATCGAACGCGAGAAAAAGCGTCAACGCCTGGTGGAGAAATTCGCCGCTAAGCGTGTTGAGCTTAAGTCAATCGCGCGTGACGAAAGCAAGCCCATGGAAGAGCGGTTCAAAGCACAGCTTGAGCTGGCAAAATTGCCCCGCAATTCTTCGGCGACACGCCTTCACAACCGTTGCCAACTTACAGGCCGCCCCCACGCTTACTACCGTAAGCTTAAGGTCAGCCGTATTGCTCTTCGTGAGCTTGGCAGCCAGGGTCAAATCCCTGGTATGGTCAAGTCAAGCTGGTAAGGGAGGTTTAACAAATGAACGATCCTATCGGTGATATGTTGACACGCATCCGCAATGGTCAGATGCGCGGCAAATCCACGGTTGAAACCCCTGCGTCCAAGCTCCGTGCTTGGGTTCTGGATGTACTTGCCGACGAAGGCTACATCCGCGGTTATGAAGGCAAGACTGGCATTGATGGCCACCCTGCTTTCGAAATCAGCCTGAAATACTACGAAGGCACTCCTGTCATTCGCGAAGTGAAGCGGGTTTCAACACCTGGCCGCCGCGTTTACATGGGCGCTAATGATATCCCCACTGTCCGTCAGGGCTTGGGTGTGTCGATTGTCAGCACGTCTCGCGGCGTGATGTCGGATGCAAACGCACGCGCAGCCAACGTCGGCGGCGAAGTGCTCTGCACAGTCTTCTAAGGAGGAACAGATGTCTCGTATTGGTAAAAAACCAGTTGCTCTGCCCTCCGGTGTAGAAGCGAAAATCGACGGTCAGACCGTTGAAGTGAAAGGCCCCAAGGGTGTCCGTTCCTTCACCGCGACTGACGATGTCACACTCGCCGTCGAAGATGGTGCTTTGGCTGTGACGCCACGCGGTAAGTCCAAGCGTGCACGTCAACAGTGGGGCATGACCCGCACAATGGTTGCCAACCTGGTGACTGGTGTGACTGACGGCTTCAAAAAAGAGCTTGAGATCAACGGTGTTGGTTATCGTGCTGCCATGGAAGGCAAGAACATCAAACTGTCATTGGGTCTGTCCCATGATGTTGTGTTCCAAGTTCCAGATGGCGTCACAGTAACTGCCCCGAAGAACACACAGCTCATTGTGGAAGGTATCGACGAACAACAGGTCGGTCAGGTTGCGGCTAACATCCGCGCTTGGCGTAAGCCCGAGCCTTATAAAGGCAAGGGGATCAAGTATGTCGACGAATATATCTTCCGCAAAGAAGGTAAGAAGAAGTAAGGAACCGCAGCTATGGCTAACAGTAAAAGAACTCTGTTCCTTAAGCGCCGCCTGCGCGTTCGGAACAAACTTCGCAAGGTGAATGCAGGACGTATGCGTTTGTCCGTTCACCGTTCAAACAAAAACATCAGCGTACAGCTGATCGACGACGTAGCTGGTAAAACAGTTGCCTCAGCTTCCTCTATGGAGAAAGATTTGGGCGTCGTAGGTCAGAACAACATCGCAGCAGCAACGAAAGTTGGCGCAGTGATCGCGGAACGTGCGAAAAAAGCCGGTGTCGAAGAAGCATACTTCGATCGTGGCGGTTTCCTCTTTCACGGGAAAGTAAAGGCTTTGGCCGATGCTGCTCGTGAAGGTGGTCTGAAGATCTAAGGAGACGGAAAATGGCAGAACGTGAAAACCGTCGGGGTAAAGGTCGCGATCGCGAAGAGACCCCTGAATTCGCCGACCGTCTGGTGGCGATCAACCGTGTGTCGAAAACTGTAAAGGGTGGTAAGCGCTTTGGCTTTGCCGCACTCGTAGTTGTCGGCGATCAGAAAGGCCGTGTTGGCTTCGGTAAAGGTAAAGCGAAAGAGGTCCCTGAGGCCATTCGCAAAGCCACCGAGCAAGCAAAGCGCCAGATGATCCGTGTGCCTCTGCGCGAAGGCCGCACATTGCACCACGATATGGCTGGCCGTCATGGCGCAGGCAAAGTTGTAATGCGTACCGCCCCAACGGGTACTGGTATCATTGCTGGTGGTCCAATGCGTGCTGTGTTCGAGATGTTGGGTGTTCAGGACGTGGTTGCTAAGTCAATCGGTTCCCAGAACCCTTACAACATGATCCGCGCTACGTTGGATGGCCTCACCAAGGAAAGCAGCCCCCGTCAGGTGGCACAGCGCCGTGGTAAGAAAGTGGCTGACATCCTGCCCAAAACTGACGCTCCAGCGCCTGCCGCTGAAGCCGAAGCTTAAGGAGACTGAGCAATGGCTAAAACCATCGTTGTTAAGCAAATCGGTTCACCCATTCGCCGCCCTGAAAAGCAGCGTAAGACTTTGATCGGTCTGGGCCTGAACAAGATGCATAAAACCCGTGAGCTAGAAGACACACCATCCGTCCGCGGCATGGTGAATTCTATCTCTCACATGGTTGAGATCATCGAAGAAAAAGGCTGAGCTTAGGTTTAGTTGACAGATTTGCGCCTCGCATTCGTGCGGGGCGCTTTTCGTTTGGCGTATTGGCGTAATTGATGCGTGCAACACCTTGATCCAAAGGCGTTGCGGGTCTATACGCCGCCGGTGGGCGTTCATTGGGCGTCCCGAATCAATTTAACGCCGTGTCCCTCCCGTTCGCTTCGGGGAGACCGTCCGGCAAAGGAGAAGCGATATGAAACTTAACGAACTACACGACAATCCCGGCGCAACCAAAAAACGCAAGCGCGTTGGTCGTGGTCCGGGTTCCGGCACTGGTAAGACTGGTGGCCGTGGTATCAAGGGTCAAAAGTCCCGTTCAGGTGTTGCGATCAAAGGTTTTGAAGGTGGGCAGATGCCCCTCTACCAACGCCTTCCAAAGCGTGGCTTCAACAAACCGAACCGTAAGAAATTTGCAGTCATTAACCTTGGCTTGATCCAGAAGTTCATCGACGCAGGTGTTCTGGAAGCTGGCAAAGTCACCGAAGATACACTGGTATCTACAGGTGTCGTGCGCCGTAAGCTTGACGGTATTCGCATTCTCGCCAAAGGCGAAGTAACGGCGAAAATCACTGCTGAAGTAACCGGCGCATCAGCTGGCGCCATCGCCGCTGTTGAAAAAGCCGGCGGTAAATTGACCGTTACTGGCTCAGTAAAAGAAGCGGCCGCTGAATAAGAGGTTGTTAGGGGCGCTTAGGCCCCTTACATAACGCTTCAAGTTTTCCAAGCGCCGCCAACGGGAAGCCGTCTGGCGGCGCATTTGATTAAAAGAGACGATTAATATGGCATCAGCTGCGGAACAAATGGCCTCCAACATGTCGTGGGGAGCTTTCGGCAAAGCGACCGAATTGCGCCAGCGCATTTTATTTACGATTGGTTTGTTAATCGTCTATCGGATCGGGACCTATATTCCTGTACCGGGCATCGATGCAGACAGTCTGCGTACGTTCATGGATCAAGCGGCCAGCGGTATTGCAGGTGTCTTGGGCATGTTTACTGGTGGTGCGCTGTCGCGGATGGGCATCTTCGCTCTTGGCATCATGCCTTACATTTCAGCCTCGATTATCATTCAGCTTTTGACAGCGATGGTTCCTTATTTCGAGCAGCTGAAAAAAGAGGGCGAGCCTGGTCGTAAGAAAATCAACCAATTCACGCGCTACGGCACAGTGGTACTGGCGACGTTCCAAGCGTACGGGTTGGCTGTCTCGCTTGAGGCTGGCGATCTTGTGACTGATCCCGGTTGGTTCTTCCGCATTTCATGTGTTGTGACCCTTGTGGGTGGCACAATGTTCCTGATGTGGCTTGGTGAGCAGATTACAGCACGCGGCATCGGTAATGGTATTTCTCTGATTATCTTTGTTGGTATTATTGCAGAATTGCCGTTGGCCTTTGCTCAGTTCTTTAGTCAAGGCCGTTCTGGCGCACTTAACTCTGCTACGATCGTTGGTGTTCTCTTTATGATTGGGGCGACGCTAACATTTGTGGTCTTCATGGAGCGCGCTTTACGGAAAATCACTATTCAGTATCCGCGCCGCCAAGTCGGTATGAAGGTGTATGATGGCGGTTCAAGCCACTTGCCCGTCAAAGTGAACCCGGCTGGCGTTATCCCTGCGATTTTTGCATCCTCCCTGTTGCTATTGCCAACGACGCTCGCAACTTTTAGCGGGAACCAAACAAGCCCGTTCATGTCGACTGTTCTGGCCTATTTTGGACCAGGTCAGCCACTCTACCTCGTGTTCTTTGCGGCAATGATCATTTTCTTCACGTTCTTTTACACCTTCAACGTCGCCTTTAAGACCGAAGAAGTTGCGGACAATCTGAAGAACCAGAACGGTTTTGTTCCGGGCATTCGCCCTGGCAAGAAAACAGCAGAGTATCTGGATTATGTCGTGACGCGCCTGCTGGTGCTTGGTGCTGGCTATCTTGCGCTGGTGTGTTTGCTGCCTGAGATGATCCGCTCAAACTTGCAAATTACGGCGTATTTTGGCGGTACATCTATTTTGATTATCGTCAGCGTCGGTATGGATACGGTTCAACAAATCCAGTCGCATTTGCTAGCTCACCAGTACGAGGGCTTGATTGAAAAGTCCCAGCTAAGTGGCAAAGGCAAGGGCCGCCGGAAAAAACGCAGCCCGGTTCGCCGATAGGATTTGATAAATTACTAAGCGCCTCTGCAAATTTGTAGGGACGTTTTGGTATCCAATAGTATACAAACTCGGTGAATCGCCAAGAAAGACCCAAAAATATGACGAACATTATTCTCCTCGGACCTCCTGGTGCTGGTAAAGGCACCCAAGCACGCAAGCTCGTTGAGCAGCGCGACATGATCCAACTCTCAACAGGTGACATGCTTCGCGAAGCAAAGACATCCGGAACCGAGATGGGCAAAAAAGTTGCGGCAGTGATGGATGCGGGCAACTTGGTGACTGATGAGATCGTTATTGGTTTGATCGAGGAAAAGCTCACCGGCGATGCAAAGGGCGGTTTCATCTTTGATGGTTTCCCGCGCACGTTGCCTCAGGCGGATGCTCTGGCAAAGTTAATGGATAAGATCGGAGCATCACTTGATGCAGTGATTGAAATGCGTGTTGATGATGAGGCTCTTGTGGCTCGGATTACGGCCCGTTCAACCTGTGGTGACTGTGGTGAAGTCTATAATGATGCGACCAAGCCACAGCCAGCAGACGGTAACTGCTCGAACTGCGGGAGCAGCAATTTCCAGCGACGCGCAGATGACAACGAAGATAGCCTGAAGACGCGTCTGATGGCTTATTATAAACAGACCAGCCCGCTGATTGGTTATTATTACGCCAAGGATCAGCTGTCTTCGGTGAACGGTCTTGGTGAAATCGGTGACGTTGCTGGCGAAATCAACGTTATTCTGGATTGATTGATCAACCTCATATTGACGCTTGAGCCAAAAGGCCCTAGCTAGCCCCATCTGCCCCGCTCTTCTGAGTCGGGCTAGTTGCGCTTTTTGAGTGCAAAATACCTCGATATGACAAAGGACTTTCCGTCCGATGTTGTGAAAAAAGGGTCTGGAACTACGGATCCGCAACTGAAAAAGGAAGAGAACATTGGCTCGTATTGCCGGCGTTAACGTCCCGACGAATAAGCGCGTCGTGATTGCCCTCACTTATGTTACTGGCATTGGGAACACCTCTGCTTATGCGATTTGCGAAGCTTTGGGGATCGACCTCACTCGCCGCGTGAATGAACTTTCCGATGCGGAAATTTTGTCACTGCGCGAGCACATCGACGAAAACTACACCGTTGAAGGCGACCTGCGTCGTGAAACAACGATGAACATCAAGCGTCTGATGGATCTTGGTTGCTACCGTGGCCTGCGTCACCGTCGTAACTTGCCTGTCCGTGGTCAGCGCACACACACTAACGCTCGTACTCGCAAAGGCCCCGCAAAGGCCATTGCTGGTAAGAAGAAATAAGGGGGACTGATCCATGGCTCGTGATAAGACCCGCACTAAGAAAAAAGAACGCAAGAATATCGCCGCTGGCGTTGCTCACGTGAACTCTTCTTTCAACAACACAAAAATCCTCATCTCCGATGTGCAAGGTAACGCCATTTCTTGGTCGTCTGCTGGTACAATGGGTTTCAAAGGCTCACGTAAATCTACGCCATATGCGGCGCAGATGGCGGCTGAAGATGCTGGCAAAAAAGCGCAAGAGCACGGCGTCAAAACGCTGGAAGTCGAAGTGCAAGGTCCCGGTTCAGGCCGTGAATCTGCACTACGTGCTTTGGCTGCAGTTGGTTTCAACATCACATCTATCCGTGACGTGACACCAATGGCGCACAACGGTTGCCGCCCACCAAAGCGTCGCCGCGTATAATATCTGAATACCCTTGGGGCCGCGTTTCGCACACGGCCCCATTCCGTCATTTTTAACCTCGAGAGCGCTCCTTTTAGGACATGGAAGGAACGCAAGAATGGAGGGACGCATGATCCATAAGAATTGGCAAGAACTGATCAAGCCGCAGCAATTGGCTGTAAAGCCTGGCAACGATCCTGCACGTCAGGCAACTGTTGTAGCTGAACCGCTTGAGCGTGGTTTCGGTTTGACGTTGGGCAACGCCCTGCGCCGTATTTTGATGTCATCACTTCAGGGTGCTGCCATTACTGCGGTTCAAATCGATAATGTTCTGCACGAGTTTTCAAGCGTTGCCGGTGTACGTGAAGACGTAACTGACATCATCTTGAACCTCAAAGGCGTTGCGATCCGCATGGACGTGGAAGGCCCCAAGCGGGTTTCTATCCAAGCTAAGGGTCCAGGCGTTGTCACTGCTGCTGACATTTCTGAGTCTGCTGGTGTTGAAGTTTTGAACAAAGACCACGTGATCTGTCACCTTGACGATGGCGCGGATGTGTTCATGGAACTGACCGTAAACACAGGCAAGGGCTACGTTGCTGCGGACAAGAACAAACCAGAAGATGCGCCTATCGGCATGATGGCAATTGATGCGATCTACTCACCTGTAAAAAAGGTAAGCTATGAAGTTCAGCCAACACGTGAAGGTCAGGTTTTGGATTATGACAAGCTGACACTTAAGCTTGAAACAGATGGCTCAATCACGCCTGACGATGCCGTTGCTTACGCGGCGCGCATTCTGCAGGACCAGTTGTCTATCTTTGTGAACTTTGATGAGCCTGAAAGTGCATCAGCTGCACAAGAAGATGATGGCCTTGAATTCAACCCACTGCTTCTTAAGAAAGTGGACGAGTTGGAATTGTCTGTTCGTTCAGCAAACTGCCTGAAGAACGACAACATTGTCTACATTGGTGATCTTATCCAGAAAACCGAAGCTGAAATGCTCCGTACGCCGAACTTTGGCCGTAAGTCTTTGAATGAAATCAAAGAAGTACTGTCAGGCATGGGCTTGCACCTCGGCATGGACGTTGAGGACTGGCCACCGGACAACATTGAAGATCTTGCTAAGAAGTTCGAAGACAACTTCTAAGTTGATATTACGCGGAGCGGGCCGACATGCGATCCGCTCTGCATACAGACTGGGCAATCCCGCCCCAATTTGAAGGGCTGACACGCATCAGACCCTCGCTACAAAGCATAATTAGGAGATAAGAAATGCGTCACGCAAAAGGTTACCGACGCCTAAACCGCACACACGAGCACCGTAAGGCGCTGTTTGCAAACATGGCTGGCTCGCTCATCGAGCATGAGCAAATCAAAACAACACTGCCAAAGGCGAAAGAACTTCGTCGTGTTATCGAAAAGTTGGTAACATTGGGCAAAAAAGGCGACCTGCACTCACGTCGTCAGGCTGCGAGCCGTTTAAAGCAAGACGCATATGTTGAGAAATTGTTTGAAGTCCTCGGACCGCGCTACAAAGACCGCCAAGGTGGTTACGTGCGCGTTCTGAAAGCTGGCTTCCGTTACGGTGACATGGCGCCAATGGCGATCATCGAGTTTGTTGATCGTGACCGCGATGCAAAAGGTGCCGCAGATCGTGCGCGCACCGAAGCGGCAGAAGCTGCTGCTGAGTAAGGCATCACGCCCTACACTTGAATTCGGGCCCCGTCGCAGAAATGCGACGGGGCTTTTTCTATTTCGGCTAGTTCTGTTGAACTTGCTGATAGATAATCAGTAGCTTTCCCTCGGCTCTGCATGGGCGTAGTTTCGATGTATGACTGATCTCTTCACCACGTCCGAGCCTGAAGCCTCTGCCGGCCCGCGTCCGCTGGCGGACCGGTTGCGTCCACAGTCGCTAGCAGACGTTATTGGTCAGCAGCACGTCCTTGGCCCTGAAGCTCCGCTTGGCGTAATGCTTGCGTCAGCCAGTTTGTCATCTTTGATTTTTTGGGGCCCTCCGGGTGTAGGTAAGACCACAATCGCACGCCTGCTGGCCCATGAGACTGACCTACACTTTGTGCAGATCAGCGCCATTTTCACGGGTGTGCCCGAGCTACGAAAAGTATTTGAAGCAGCCAAAATGCGCCGAGCCAACGGGCAGGGTACGCTTCTGTTTGTGGACGAGATTCACAGGTTTAACAAAGCACAGCAGGACGGGTTCTTACCGCATATGGAAGATGGTACGATCCTGCTGGTGGGGGCAACCACTGAGAACCCCAGCTTTGAATTGAACGCAGCCGTTATGTCGCGGGCGTCAGTGATGGTTCTTGAACGTCTGTCGACCGACGACTTGGAGCTGCTTGCGCAGCGCGCCGAAGCCGAGTTGGAGCGTGACTTGCCGCTTGATTGCGATGCGCGCCGCGCACTTCTTGAAATGGCGGATGGGGATGGTCGTGCCGCCCTTAACTTGATCGAACAAGTAGCACCTTGGAAAGTGACGTCGCCACTTGATGCAGCCCAGCTGAGTACCCGTTTAATGCGGCGTGCAGCGCAGTACGACAAAAGTGGCGACGCCCATTACAATCTCATCAGTGCATTGCATAAATCTGTGCGCGGCTCGGACCCTGATGCGGCGCTTTATTGGTTCGCCCGTATGCTGGACGGCGGGGAAGACCCACGCTTTTTGGCGCGCCGCATAACGCGGATGGCGGTGGAAGATGTTGGCCTTGCAGACCCCCAAGCCCAAGCAGTGTGTTTACAGGCGTGGGAAACGTACGAGCGGCTTGGTAGCCCCGAGGGGGAGTTGGCACTTGCGCAGGCTCTGACCTATATCGCGCTGGCCCCTAAATCGAACGGTGTTTACGTGGCTTACAAAGCTGCGCGTGCCGCCGCCAAGGCAACCGGGTCAGCGCCTCCGCCTAAACATATTCTTAATGGTGCGACCAGTTTCATGAAGGACCAAGGCTACGGTAAGGGTTACGCCTATGACCATGATGCAGAAGATGGGTTTTCTGGGCAAAACTATTTCCCCGATGGCATGGAGCGCCCACAATTTTACCAGCCAGTTGAGCGTGGCTTTGAGCGGGACCTGAACCGCCGACTTGAATATTTCGCTAAGTTGCGAGCAAAGCGCGGCAGTTGACAAAAGCTTCGTTGGCGCGCAAACGCCCCCAATGTTTTCAACACTTATCTCTGTGGCGCTTGGCGGTGCTGTTGGCGCGTATTTGCGCTTTGCGGTGGGGCTTTTGGTTGCGTTCCCAATGGGGACCTTGGCCGTGAACGTTGCGGGATCTTTTGCAATCGGGGTCGTTTGGCTCGCGCTTGATAAAGCGTGGCTTCCGTTTGTGATGACAGGTGTGTTGGGTGGGTTTACCACCTTTAGTGCGTTCTCCCTGGACACGCTAAGATTGATGGAAGAGGGCCGTATATTGTATGCTGGCGCTTACGTGGGAGCTTCGGTGCTTCTGTCCCTTTTGGCCTGTGGGGTTGGCCTTACACTTGCAAGGAGCCTGTCATGAGCGGCGTCCAACTATTGACCATTGAAGCGGATGAAGCGGACCAACGGATTGACCGGTGGCTACGCCGCAGGTATCCGCACTTGGCCCAAGGCCGTATTGAGCGGATGTGCCGCAAAGGTGAGCTACGTCTTGACGGAGGTCGCGTGAAGTCGTCGAGCCGTGTGATCGCTGGTCAGACTGTTCGTGTGCCGCCGATCCCTGATGAGGCTGAGCCGGTCGCCTATGTGCCGAAAGCCAAGATCAGTGCTGATGATGTGAAGATGATCCAGTCCTGTGTGATCTACCGCGATGATCACATTGTGGTTTTGAACAAACCTGCGGGCCTGCCTTCACAGGGTGGCAGCAAGCAGACCCGCCACGTGGATATGCTGTCTGAAGCGTTGAAATTTGGTTTCGAAGAGAAGCCACGTTTGGTGCACCGTTTGGACAAAGACACTTCTGGTGTGCTGTTGTTGGCCCGTACCCGCGCTGCGGCGCAGGCCTTTACCGCCGCATTTCGCCACCGAGAAACCCGCAAGATCTATTGGGCCATTGTCGCTGGTGTTCCGCACCCCGGTATGGCGTCGGTCAAATACGGGCTGAAGAAGGCCACTGGTCACGGAGCCCGCGGCGAAGGTGAGCGGATGGTTTGCGTTCACCCTGATGAAGTGCGCTTTGATGATGATGCAAAACGTGCGCACACTGATTATGCGGTGCTGTCGCGGCTGGCGTCTCGTGCGGCTTGGATGGCCTTGACGCCTGTGACGGGTCGGACCCACCAGTTGCGCGCGCACATGGCCGAGATCGGGCACCCGATCGTTGGTGATGGAAAATACGGTGGCAGTAGTCAGGAAAACTTTGGGGATGGCTGGGGCGCACAGCTTGGTGGTGACATCAGTAAGAAGTTGCACCTTCATGCGCGGTCCTTGAACTTGCTGCATCCGATGACGGGCGCACAGCTGACGCTAACGGCGCCGCTGCCCGATCATATGGAACGTACTTGGCAAACTTTCGGTTGGTCGGCTTCTGATGTGCCAGCCAACCCGTTTGATGGGGATGAATTTTGAGCGAGTGGAAGAACAAACGTTTTTGGACGGACGTCGATGTAGTACCTGTTGATGCGGGGTTTGAGGTTCATCTTGATGGTAAGCAGGTCAAAACACCGCTGAAGAATGTGCTCTGTGTGCCGTCTCGGCCGTTGGCAGATGCCATTGCAGGTGAGTGGCGTGCGCAAAGCGATGAGATTGATCCGCTTTCCATGCCCGCGACCCGCTATGTGAATGCGGCCATTGAGAAGGTTACACCGCAAAAGTCCGATGTTGCGGACATGCTGGCAAGCTATGGTGAGACTGATCTGCTTTGTTACCGCGCGCTACAGCCCGATGAGTTGATTGCCTGTCAAGCAGCTGCGTGGGATCCGATGCTCGATTGGGCGGATCAGACATTTTCGGCGCGGCTTAACACTGGCAATGGCGTCATGTTTGTAGAACAAGATCCGACTTCTTTGGCCAACCTTTCTGCCGCAGTGCACGCATTGAGCGTGTTTGAGGTGGCGGCTTTGCATGATCTTGTGTGTATCAGCGGCTCCTTGGTTTTGGGACTTGCAGCAGCGCGCGGCAGTCACCCGTTGGACGCGCTTTGGGCGTGGTCGAGAATCGATGAGGAGTGGCAGATTGAGCAATGGGGCCGCGATGAAGAGGCGGATGAACTCATGGAATCAAAGCGCCTTGCCTTTGAAAACGCGGCACAATTCTTTGCGTGGGTGAAAAATTAACCTGCACTGCTTGCTTCTTAGGCGTGACGTAGCGGCAACTTGGTTGTTTTTACATGAATAGGGCCAGTTCGGGTATTCTTTCTCTTGACCTTCCCCCCCTATTTTGGCCAAATTTGGACACTTCGGATGGGTGTTGTCCCGTTCTATAGGTAACCAAGCATATATTGACTTGGATAAGCCGTCTCAACAGGGGCGGAAAATCAGGAAGAGGTAATTATGAAAAAAACCGTATTTCTTGGCGCACTGACACTCTCAGGCTTGGCTGCAGTTGCAGCATCTGCCGGTACGTTGGATGACGTCAAAGCACGTGGCATTATGAACTGTGGTGTAACCACGGGCGTTCCAGGCTTTGCGGCTCCAAACGCAAGCGGCGAATGGGAAGGCTTCGACGTTGACGTATGTCGCGCGGTCGCAGCTGGTGTTCTGGGCGACCCGACTGCTGTTGAGTTCGTTCCAACAACAGGCAAAACACGCTTCACAGCGCTTGCTTCTGGCGAAATCGACATGTTGGCACGTAACACAACATGGACATTCAGCCGTGACGTAGACCTGAAGTTCGAATTCATTGGCGTAAACTACTATGACGGCCAAGGCTTCATGGTTCCAAAAGAGCTCGGTGTTTCCTCGGCTCTTGAACTTGATGGTGCGACTGTCTGTATCCAAACTGGTACGACGACAGAGCTGAACCTTGCTGACTACTTCCGCTCAAACAACATCAGCTATGAGCCCGTGCCAATCGAAACAGGCGCAGAAGCTGTACAACAGTACAACGCGGGCGCATGCGACGTGTACACAACTGACGCATCTGCGTTGGCGGCTCAGCGCGCTAACTTCCCAGATCCATCAGCGCACGTTGTTCTTCCTGAAATCGTATCCAAAGAGCCACTTGGCCCATTGGTACGTCACGGCGACAACGAGTGGGGCGATATCGTTCGCTGGACACTCAACGCACTGATTTCAGCTGAAGAACTGGGTGTAACATCTGTAAATGCCGCTAGCCTTGCAGCTGATGGTTCAAACAACCCAGAGATCAACCGTTTGCTCGGCACCGAAAGCAATTTGGGTGAACAACTTGGTTTGGATGCGGATTGGGCGAAGCGCGCAATTGAAGCGGTGGGTAACTACGGCGAATCATTTGCACGTAACATCGGTGAAAGCACACCAATCGGCTTGGCACGTGGTTTGAACGCTTCTTACCTCGACGGTGGTCTGATCTACTCACCACCATTCCGCTAAACACATCTGGAAAAGGGCGTGGCTTTTGCCACGCCCTTTTTCTATACGCCGACCACCTGACGTGCGGCGCTGGTCCTTTTTCAGTGGTAAGTGCGTAATCAGGAAAAGCAGGGAAATTACCTTATGAGCTCGACACCCGATACGCCGCAAGGCGGGTTCCGTTTGTCCATGTTGCTGAACGATACCCGGTATCGCTCGTATACCTTCCAATTTATTGCGCTTGTCGCGATCATTGCCGCAATGGCTTTCATCGGTGGCAACTTGGTGCGCAACCTTGCGGCCGCTGGCCTGAATATCTCCTATGACTTCTTGGGTCAGCAGTCGGGATATGACATCAACCAGCGCCCTATCGAATATACATCTCAGTCCACCCACGGGCGTGCTGCGCTTGTCGGTCTGCTTAACACGCTCATTGTGGCCTTCCTCGCGTGTGTGACCGCAACTATAATCGGGGTTGTGGCGGGTGTGCTGCGGCTATCTCCGAACTGGCTCGTGCGTAAGATCATGAGTTTTTACGTTGAGATTTTTCGCAATGTGCCTGTTTTGATTTGGATCCTGATTATTTTCTCAATCCTTATTAATGCAACGCCTGCGCCTCGCGCGTTTAAGGGCGCTGACCCGCAAGCATCTATGTGGCTGTGGGACAGCGTCGCGGTGACTAACCGTGGTGTTTTCATGCCGAGCCCTGTGTGGAACGACGGTTCCATGATGGTGATCGGCGTATTTCTCGCATCCATAGTGGGCGTCTTATTGTTCCGTCGCTACGCCAAAGCGCAGCTTTTCAACCATGGGCGTTTGATTTCTACTTTCTGGCCATCCGTTGGCCTGTTCTTTGTCCCTGCGATCCTTGCGCAGATTGTTTTGGGCAACCCCATTGGTCTTGAGTACCCAGAGTTGAAGGGCTTCAACTTCAAAGGTGGCTTCACCATCCGCGGCTCTCTTATTGCGTTGTGGCTAGCCCTTGCGGTTTATACTGGCGCGTTTATCGCCGAAAACGTGCGCGCAGGCATTCTTGCAATCTCTAAGGGGCAAACCGAAGCAGCTGCTGCTTTGGGTTTGCGGCCGAAGCGGATCATGAGCCTTGTTGTGCTGCCCCAAGCGCTGCGCGTAATTATTCCGCCGCTTATTTCGCAGTACCTCAACATCACCAAAAACTCGTCATTGGCGATCGCTGTTGGGTATATGGATTTGACCGGTACGCTGGGTGGGATCACCCTTTTGCAAACAGGACGCGCCATTGAGGCCGTGTTGCTGCTAATGCTGTTCTATCTTGTGATCTCGCTGTCGATCTCTTTCCTGATGAATATTTACAACAACTCTACGAAGTTGAAGGAGCGCTAAGATGAGCGACACAAACGCCCAATCTGTTGCCTTCGTTCGCAACTCTGAAATCCCCGCTTCACCGCCGCCTGCGGGCGAAACCGGACCTGTTAAGTGGATACGGGAAAACCTGTTCTCTGGCTGGGTTAACTCAGTCATGACGGTCATCGCATTTCTGCTTATCGCCCGTTTTATTATGGGTGTGTTCCCTTGGTTCTGGAATGGCGTGTGGGACGCCACAAGCATTAAAGATTGCCGTAATATTATGGCCGATGCCGGCACTGCAGGTTCTGCATGCTTTGCTGTGTTGGTTGATCGGTGGGATCACCTACTCTTTGGGTTCAAATACCCTGCCACTGAATATTGGCGCCCGACTTTGGCGTTTGTTCTTTTGGTGGTTTGCGCGATGCCAGCGCTTTTCGCGATGTATTTGCCGCGTAAGCTTTTGATTGCGACGGCGCTTTATCCTTTCGTTGCATATTGGTTGATCTGGGGCGGTTCACTTTGGGTGCCTGTGGTGATCCTTGGTCTATTGGCCGTAACTGCAGTGATTTATTTGTTCATTGAGGGCCTAAGCGTTTCGCTCCGCCAAGCCGTTGCAGGCATTGTTGGGGCCCTGTCAGGCATCGGTCTTGGCTATCTGCTATACCTTGGTGCGCAAGAGCTTTGGTTTATCTCTGGCAACGTAAGTGCAGGGGAAGGCATCGTCTCCACAGTGGCTGGCTTTGTCTTTATGATCGCTGCGATTTTTACCTACGCGTTCTTTGTCCCGATGGGCATCTTTGTGGGCTATGCGATTTACAACAGCTATGAAGATGGTGGCTTGGTCACAATCGTTACCACGTTGTTCAGCCTCTATGCGTTGATGGTTTACGGGCTAGGACCCATTTCAGCCGCGATCAATAGCGTTGTCCCGATAGAGCTTGAAGCAGTCGCGTCCCGCGATATGGGCGGCTATATGCTCTGCATGATCCTGGGCACTGTGTGCGTGTCCTTGTCTATTCCTCTGGGTGTTGTGCTGGCGCTTGGGCGTCAGTCGAACATGCCGCTTATCAAAGGCGTTTGCGTATTATTCATTGAATTCATTCGCGGCGTACCGCTGATCACGTTGCTGTTTGTGGCAAACGTTATGTTGGCGTATTTCTTCCCGCCTGAAAGCTCGATCGACCTGATCCTGCGCGTGATCATCATGATCACAGCCTTCTCTGCTGCGTATATCGCCGAGGTGATCCGTGGCGGCTTGGCGGCGTTGCCCAAAGGCCAATATGAGGCGGCAGATAGTCTTGGTTTGAATTACACCCAAGCGACACGTCTCATCATCTTGCCGCAGGCGTTGAAAATCTCAATCCCGGGCATCGTGAACGTTGCTGTTGGTTTGTTCAAAGACACGACACTTGTGTCGGTCATTTCGATGTTCGATATCGTCGGCATGATCCGGGGTCCAATCCAACAGTCAACAGACTGGATTTCGATCTACTGGGAAGTCTACCTCTTTGCTGCGGCAGTTTTCTTCGTCGTTTGCTACTCAATTTCGCAATACTCACAATGGCTGGAACGTCAGCTTCAAACTGGCCATCGTTAAGGAGCGCCTGATATGTCTCAAATTTCACAAATGAAGGTCTCTGACGAGGTCGCCATCGAAATCAATCAGATGAACAAGTGGTACGGCTCGTTTCACGTGCTGCGCGATATTGATCTGACTGTAAACCGCGGCGAACGTATCGTTATTTGCGGGCCGTCAGGTTCTGGTAAATCGACGTTGATCCGCTGCATCAACGCGCTCGAAGAGCACCAGAAAGGCTCCATCACCGTTGATGGTACGTTGTTGTCTTCTGACTTGAAAAATATCGACACTATTCGTTCGGAAGTGGGCATGTGCTTTCAGCACTTTAACTTGTTCCCACACCTGACAATTCTTGAGAACTGCACGCTGGCACCGATTTGGGTTCGTAAGACCCCAAAGAAAGAAGCCGAAGAGATTGCAATGCACTTCCTTGAAAAAGTGAAGATCCCAGAGCAAGCGGATAAATATCCTGGCCAGCTTTCCGGTGGTCAGCAGCAACGCGTGGCAATCGCACGTTCACTTTGCATGAAGCCCCGCATCATGTTGTTTGATGAGCCGACTTCTGCGCTTGACCCTGAGATGATTGCTGAGGTTCTCGATACCATGATCGAGCTTGCGGAAGAAGGCATGACAATGCTTTGTGTGACCCACGAGATGGGTTTTGCGCGCAAAGTAGCGAACCGTGTGATCTTTATGGATGCGGGCCAGATCGTTGAGCAAAACGAGCCAGAGCAGTTCTTTGAGAACCCACAATCAGATCGTACTAAATTGTTCCTTAGCCAAATCTTGGGCCACTAAGGTATCACCACTATCGCGGTAAACGGATTAGAAAAGGGCGCTTTGAGGCGCCCTTTTTTGCCTAAACGAAGACGCTCATGTGATAGGCGGACTGGGCTGCGGGGCGGTCAAAGCGCTGGCTAACCGGACAAGCCCGTCTCACGGCGCAACCTTGTGTCATACAATCAATGCCGTCAGCGCTGTTCAGATAGGCCTTACATGCGGGCACATCGTAAGCGGTGTCTTGTCCCAACGCACCGACTGGACAGGCAGTCAGACAGGCGTTCTCGACGCAGGTGACGCAAGGAGACGGGGCAGATAGTGTAGGCGCTGCGTAAGGCTGTGTTAACTTAACCGCGCCGCGAATAGAGATCATCAATCCGGCTTTTTGGTGGACCATCATCCCGACAGGGCTCTGGAAGAACTGGTCACTGCCAAGCGCCCACTGGATGAATGGCGCGTAGGGCGGACCATCAGATGGGTAAACCGTTGGCCGCCCATCAGCTAGGCGAGTGATGATGCGCTTGGACCACGTATCGACAGGGTTTGGGACGTTGTTTTGGTATTCTGGCGAGGTGGTAAAAATTCCCCAGAACGTGGCATTCGCGCCAATCAGAACGATGGTGCTATTGCTTTCGGGATCAGGGCATTCTGCCATAACGAACAGGCCATGCGTGGCTGCCTCAGCACTTAGATGAGCAAGGTTCATCGACGGCGAAATGGAAGCGCGAGGCTCCAACCCAGCTGTGATGGCCGGTCGTCCTGCCATTCCAAGCCAATGTTCATATCGCTGTGCCCGTCTTTGGGTTGCGCGATATAGGTCCCGAACAACTGATCCCAGATCGACAGCGAAAACCCGTAATTACTGTCGTGCTCCGCACGCTCGGTCGAGTGATGAACGCGATGCATGTCCGGCGTGACCAAAATTCTGCGTAGTATGCGGTCAACGGGCTGCGGGATGTTGATATTCGCATGGTTGAACATCGCACAGCCGTTCAGAATAATCTCAAAGATCACGATAGCCACGCCAGCAGGCCCCAATGTATAGACCAGCCCAACTTTCAGCAGCATTGAGAGGGCGATCTCAACGGGGTGAAATCTAATGGCTGTTGTTACATCAAGGTCGCGGTCGGCATGATGAACCCGGTGAATACGCCATAAATACGGGACCTTATGTGTGATCAAATGCTGAGCCCAAAT
>NZ_CBFHHE010000024.1:0-29253 GCF_965655635.1 Nereida sp. | reverse complement strand
GGCATTTCAGCAAACAGCTTTGGCCTATTTATGGCGACTGCCGCCTACTCACCAGAGGGGGCAAAATGGGTCGATGAAGTATGTGCCTATATTGCCGAAAACGCGCGTATTTTCGACGAGGGTATCAACGCAATTCCGGGGCTAAAATCCATGCCGCTTGAAAGCACATATCTGGCTTGGGTGGATTTTTCAGGTACTGGAATGACCCGCGAGGAGTTCACCAAGCGGACCCAAGACGTGGCTAAGATTGCTGCCAATCATGGACCGACCTTTGGTAAGGGCGGCGAGAACTTCTTACGCTTCAACATCGCTTGTCCGCGCAGCACAGTGCATGACGCTGTAGCACGGATGCAGCGCGCGTTCCGCGACCTTCAGCAGAAAACAACGTGCGATGCGCCCGATCAGGTTTTGACCTTCGGGCGCAGGACATGCGGTGTGGCTGGATCGTAAAGCGCGCTGTCTTTGAAGTCTTTGACCTTGCCCAGCACGGGCCCCACCATTATCAGCGCGGTGCGCGTGATTTTTGCAGCACGGACTTTTTCGCGGATGTCTGACAGCGTGCCACGGATAAACAGTTGATCCGGCCAACTGGCGCGGTAAGCAACGACCACAGGGCAATCTTCACCGTAGTATGGGATCAGCTGACGCTCAATTTCGCGCAGGTTGCGAATTGCCAAATGGATCGCAAGGGTCGTGCCGGTTTTGGCAAAATTCTCAAGCGTTTCACCTGCTGGCATCGATGTGGATTTCATCGACATCCGCGTCAACACGATAGATTGACCAATCTCAGGAATTGTTAGTTCTTGGCCAAGAGCCGCCGCCGCCGCCGCGTATGCCGGCACACCAGGGATGATCTCATAATCAATACCGTCACGGCGCAACAACCGGATTTGTTCTGCGATTGCGCCATAAAGCGACGGATCACCAGAATGAACGCGCGCCACATCTTGACCCGCTTTATGCGCTGTCAGAATTTCGGCGTGCGTGTCCTCAAGGGTCATTGGAGCGGTGTCCATCACGCGCGCATCCGCAGGTGCCTCGCCCACAACGGCTTCGGGCACCAAAGAACCGGCATAAAGGCACACAGGGCACCGGCTGATAATACGCTGCGCCTTCAGGGTCAACAGATCGGGATCACCGGGACCGGCACCAATAAAATATACGGTCATGACAGATCTCCATCGATTTTGCGTGCGTAACCGCGCGGCGTGTACATCCGCGGGCCTTCACCCAATTGGGCAAGCTTTGAGTGGCTTGAACCAACCAAGACAACTGTCAGCATGTCCACCTCATCCACTTCCAGATCCGCAAGATTGCGGTAACGGATATGTTCTTCTGGACGACCCAAAGACGATGCCAGCATCACTGGTGTTGTAGCCGGACGGTGCTTGAGCAAAATGTCACGGGCTTCGGCCAACAAAGTGCGGCGGCGCATTGAAACGGGGTTGTAGAATGCAATCACGAAATCGCCCTCGGCCGCCGCATGCAAACGCTTCACGATATCTTCGCGCGGGGTCAGCAAATCTGACAGGCTAATCGCGCAGAAATCATGCCCAAGGGGTGCACCGGCACGCGCTGCCGCACCCTGCAAAGCCGACACACCGGGCGAGCAGACCACATCAACACGTTTGGCCGCATCACTTACCCCAAGCGCGTCTGCATCGCGGTCCAGCAATTCAAACACCAGCGCGCCCATGGCATAAATGCCCGCATCACCCGAGCATACCAGCGCAACATTCAGCCCCTTCGCAGCTTGTTCCAGCGCATAACGACAACGATCTTCCTCACCCCCCAGAGGGAAGTCAGAGCGCGCTTTACCTGCCGCCAACGGACCCAGCAGATCAATGTAAAGACCATAGCCAACCAGCTCTTCAGCGTCGGCCACGAGGCGACTGACCTCAGGGGTGCGCCAAGTGGCTTGCCCTGGTCCAATACCCACAATCGACAAACGCCCGCGTGAGCGGCCACGCATCTCGGTCAGCGGTTGCGCCAGTTCTGCAACAGCGCATGTGGCGTTGGCTGTTTTACGCTTTTCTACGCGCAAAGTGGCATGTGGGCCTGCTTGCGCAAGGGCTGCACCTTCTGAAACACCGTGGCATCCAACTTCGGCATAAACCACATCAGACGGATTAGCCAACCGAGGTGTCTCAGCTTCAAGGGTCGCCGCATCAAACACACGGAACGGCACGCCAAGCTGTGCTGCAAGCTGGTTCATCGCCGGCTCATCACCCTTCAAATTAAGCGAGCTGACAGAGTGGATCACACCGGTTGCAATGCCCGCATCGGCCAGTGTTTGAGAGACAAGCTCAGCCAATTCCGCAGGGTCAGCATTGCGCGCGCAACCCACACCCAACGTAAACAGTTGGGGGTGAAACACCAAATGATCTGGTCCGGCTTTTACATCAGCGGTTGTGCAGGAAATACGAAGCCCGTCCCCCTTGGGCAGACCCACCAGCCACGTCGCATCAGCGGCCGCGTCTCCAGAAATAGTAGCGCCACCGCCCGCGAGCAGACCTGCCATAGCGGCTTTTGCATCTTCGGGGTTTGCCAAGCGCCAGCCAACTGGCGGTTCATCAAGCGACACACCAAGCGACACATCACCTGCAGTCGTCACTGCGGCCGTCGCCCCAAGAGCCTCTGAAACTTCACGCGCAATCCGGTTGGCCCCGCGGTGCCCACCAAGCAAAGGCACAACAACCGCCCCATCATCAGACACCGATACAACAGGCGGCTCTGATGTTTTGTCACCCAACAAAGGCGCTACACCCCGGATCAAAATACCACTGGCACAAACACCCACAATCGGCGTGCCTGCCGCAAATAAATCGCGTGCGTGATCAAGGGCATTGGCAAAGAACACGTCAGCCTTCGCAACACGACCCTCGCGGCCATGCACCTGTGCGCCAATCGCCTTGGCAACACGATTCGCTGTGGCCTCACCAGATGCAGACAGCACCAAAACAACGGGCGACTTAGGGGAAGTTAGAGCCATGGATCGGCCCCTTTCGTAATAAGGATCATGGAGAAATAGGGCGCTTTTTCAGGCGCTTGTGCGAGAGGCAGCGTGACCTGCGCAGATAGTGTTGCGCGCTCGATATAAGTGGCTTGGTCCACCAGGCCGAGACTCTCAATCACTGCGCGAATTTTGGACAGATGGCGACCAACCTTCATGATGACCAAACTGTCAGATTCGGCAATGCGGGCCTCAAGAGCTGCTTCTTCAAGCGGGCCGGGAATGACCGTGAGGACTTCGTTGCGCGCCGCAAGCGGCATGCCTGTCATAGCAGCACTTGCCGTCATGGACGTAACGCCTGGCACGACCTGGCAGGTGAACTCGCCTGACAAACGCGCGTAAAGATACATGAAAGAGCCGTAAAAGAACGGGTCGCCTTCACACAGACACACAACATCAAGACCGCTGCGCAGGGCGTCTTCAATTTGCGCAGCACCCGCATCATAGGCGTCTTGTGCAGGTTGGCGCGCAACAGTCATTGGCACGTCCATCACAATTTCTGTTGCGCCCTCAGAAATTGAGCCCGCCGCAATAGAACGCGCAAAACTTTGCGCACCAGCCAGTGTTGGATAGGCAATTACTTTGGCGGCGCGGATTAAACGATCTGCTTTCAGCGTCATCAACTCCGGATCACCGGGGCCAACGCCTACACCGTAAAGAGTTCCAGTCATCGTTTGATAAGGCTCCATTGGGTCACGGGCATGGACGGTCGCCAGCCGTGATACGCGCCAACCGGCTCAGCACGGCTGATCTGTAGCTTTGCCAACTGACCGCCGTGTTTTTGATGCAGCGCGATTAACAGCGCCTCTGAGTCAAGTGTCACAGCGTTTGCAACTAACCGTCCAAGGGGGCGCAGGTTTTCCCAAGCAATGTTGAAAGTCTCTTCGCTTAGGCCACCGCCGATAAAAATTGCGTCAGGTGCCTCAAGACCATCGAGCATGTCAGGGACTTTACCCTCAACCAGCTCAAGCTTCGGCACACCCAGTGCAAGTGCGTTTTGAGCGGCCATTGCGCGCCGATCTGCGCGTGGCTCAATCCCAATGGCGCGGGCATAGCGCGCCGCGCGCATCCACTCGATCGCGACAGAGCCACACCCTGTGCCGACATCCCACAGCAGTGCCCCACGCATAGGCATCAGCTTTGCCACTGTTGCCGCACGCACTTCTTGTTTGGTCATGGTCCCGTCTGATTGGAACAACTCATCCGCCAACCCAGGCACACGGGGCAACAAAGCCGCATCTGGTGCCGCAATACACTCAACACAAAGCGTGTTGAACGCAGGCACTTCGTGGTTCCAACCCTCAGCGGTGCCATCAAATCGTTTCTCGTTTTCGCCGCCCATGGCCGCAAGCACGGTCATTTTTGACTGACCAAACCCGCGTGACGACAAAAATTCTGCGATCTGTGCTGGTGTTTCAGCGCCCGTTGTCAAAACGATCAGCCGCTGGTCTGGCTGAATAAACGCCACCATTTGGCTAACGGGTCGGCCATGGACCGTCAGGGTCTCAACATCCGCAAGCGACCAGCCCATACGCGCTGAGGCAAGTTGAAAAGCACTCAGCTGCGGATGGTAAGTGATTTGCTCAGACGGGATAGACCGCCCAATCCGCGCACCCACAGAAAACCAAAGTGGATCACCCGTGGCCAACACAACAACACGTTCGCCTTTATGCGCCTCAAGTGTGTCAATCAGCGCATCAAACGGGCTTGGCCACGCAATGCGTTGCGCGGTCACATCTGGGGTTAAGCTATGATGACGTTCACCACCAATGATGACGTCTGCGGCCTCAACCACTGCACGCGTTGCGGGGGTCAGCCCGTCCATGCCATCTTCGCCAATCCCGACGATATGCAACCATGGTGCCGCGTTACTCATGAGCCAAACCACACGTCAGTTTTGCAGCACAGATAAACACTCACTTTGCAATCTCCGGCAAGCCCGCAGACAGCGCATTTATTGCCGCAGACGCAATTGCAGACCCGCCACGGCGGCCGCGCAAAGCCACGAAATTGCATCCGCGCGCATTCGCTGCCAACTCGGCTTTGGACTCAGCCGCGCCGACAAAACCCACTGGAAAACCCAGAATGATCGCGGGCTTTGGTGCGCCAGCGTCCAAATGTTCCAAGAGCCGGAAAAGGGCCGTGGGCGCATTCCCAATCGCTACGACAGCTCCCTCAAGATGGGGCAACCACGCATCAACAGCCGCCGCTGAGCGGGTATTTTCGATGGCCTTGGCGTGGTCCGGGGTTTCCGCGTTGTTCAGGGTACAGATCACGTCATTGTTTGCGGGCAGGTAACGGCGAATGATCCCGCTGGCGACCATCTCACAATCACACAGCACGGGAACACCGGCGCGCAACGCAGTAGCGCCAGCCTCATAGGCACCACCAGAAAAGGCGATACGGTCAGCAATTTCAACCATGCCGCACGCATGAATCAAACGAATGACGAGCGACTGTAACCCGTCATCAAAGCGCGCAAGGTTCGCCTCGGAGCGGACCGTGGCGAAAGACTGGGCATAAATCGCCGAAGGGACTTTTTCATATGGACGCATGGAGAGGCCTGTCTGCGCGGCCCTTAACGGGCTTTGCGCGCGCTTTCGGGCCCATGCGGGTGTTTTGCATGAGGATATTCAGGGTGCGCATGATCATGATCGTGGTGATGATGATCGTGATCCTGCCCAGCATGACCATGACTGTGGTCGCCATGATGATGGTGGTGATGATTGTCCCGCATCTCAAGACGGCACATGCCCGTGCAGAACGTGTCACAAAGCTTACAATCAGCCACATTTGAACCCGGCGCAGACGCACCTTGTCCTTCTACGTGGTGGTGATGGCTGTCTTGAATGGCGCCAACCTCGGCTTCAAAACCCAACACCTGAGTACGATATTTGCACAGCACACATGTCGGTGGCGGTGTGTCGGAAAACGCAGGGTGGCTCGCACGCTCAGACGCGGGGATGGTGATCGGCGCTTGGCCATCCGGTGCAAGAACTTGGGTCCGATACGCACACGTACCACAGTTGGGCGGCGGGTTTGCCCCCATCTGTTCGCGCACGCGCTCCGCAAATGTTTCAAGCACTTTGGGGTGGTCACCAAGATAGCCCGCTTTGACGAAACTGATATCAGGGTGATCGGCAGCAACCTGATCCGTGAAGCCGTAAATGCGGTCGATCAAAATGCCCGAGAACAAGAAATACGGGAAGACGATGATCCGCTTGTATCCCAGTTTGGCAGCGTGTTGCAGGCAAGGCTCAACCAGCGGGAACGTCACACCTGAATAGCCTACTTCGACCCAGCCAAAACCGATTCCCTCGTGCAGCATCCGCGCAATCTTTGCCACATTACCATTTGCATCAGGATCAGACGCGCCGCGGCCAATCACCACCAGACAGGTATCGTGGTTTTCAACAAACTCGGACTTGTTAGCTTCATCAACCGCTTCCTGGATACGTCCAGCAGCGGCAGCAATCATTTTGG
Source organism: Nereida sp. (assembly GCF_965655635.1). NCBI lineage: Bacteria > Pseudomonadati > Pseudomonadota > Alphaproteobacteria > Rhodobacterales > Roseobacteraceae > Nereida > Nereida sp. The sequence goes on along the minus strand of NZ_CBFHHE010000024.1, from coordinate 22,757 downwards.
GGTCAACGCCCAATTCACGGCCATAGCTGACATCGACGCCGTGCTTGGCGGCATATGTATTTAGAACAGTCGGGATATCATTTTTCGCGTGCATCGCGGCAAACAACATGCCGGGCACCGCGAGGATTTTCTCGCAGCCCCCTGCGCGCAACTTATCAAGACCATCACGAATGACCGGATTGGCGAATTCAAGATACCCGTATTCTGTTTGCCATTCAGGCGGCAAAAATGCGGGCAATTTATCCGCGAGGGTCGCAAATTCATCCACAGCAGACTGCGAGCGTGACCCGTGCCCACAGATCATTACACCGATTTTTGGCGTTGCATCATTGCTCATGCGGGTTCCTCCTCGGTCGCGGGCTCAACCGCATCTGCCTCTTCGGCCTCTGCCTCGTCCTTTTTGCCCTTACGCCAGCCCCAAAGTGCCGCAGCCGCTGCAGCGCCAAGCGCGCCTGCCGCAACCCAGTGATCATGCCCCGCCACATCAGCCCAGTGGCCAACATGCGCATTTGCGGGTACCGCGAAAAGAGGCAGCACACTTAGGATAGCAATCAGGTGTTTCATAGGGTCATCTCCCGCACATTCAGGCAGCCGCGCGGAACCTTGACGATACACGCGTTAATCCCCTGTCTGGGTCGATCATTGCGTGCCTTCGGTCTGGCCCCACTTGGGCGTCGTCTTTGACAGGTGTATCGGCGCGCAGACCTGTGTGCAAACGGATAAAAGGCAGGCCAGCGCCCGTTTACGACCTGTGCAGATATGCGCAGTAGTTGCGCGCGCTTCGGGGTTGGTTGTGCATTTGCGCAACGTTAGGGTTACGGCAACAATTAATGCAAAGGAAATTTCACGATGGGTCAGTTGGTTGACGGTGTTTGGCACGACGTTTGGTACGATACAAAATCCACAGGTGGTGCATTCAAACGCACTACAGCTGCGTTCCGCAACTGGATCACTGCAGACGGCAGCGCGGGGCCATCAGGCACCGACGGCTTTAAGGCCGAAAGTGGTCGCTATCACCTTTATGTGTCGCTTGCTTGCCCTTGGGCGCACCGCACACTGATCTTTCGCCAACTCAAAGACCTGACGGATCACATCACTGTCTCAGTGGTCCACCCAGATATGCTCAGCGACGGCTGGACGTTTGAGAAAGACGACGATGGTGCGACAGGCGACACGTTGTTTGATTTGCCATTTGCCCGTGACATTTACCTGCGCGCAGATCCCAACGTCTCGGGCCGTGTGACAGTGCCGATTTTGTGGGACAAAGAACTCAACACAATTGTGAGCAACGAAAGCGCTGAAATCATTCGGATGTTCAATTCGGCATTCAATGACATCACTGGCAACACAGCCGACTATTGGCCAGAAGAAATGCGCGATGATATCGAAGTGATAAACGACCGAATCTACAACACCGTAAACAACGGCGTCTACAAAGCAGGTTTTGCCACATCACAAGATGCATATGAGGCAGGTGTTATCCCACTTTTTGAAAGTTTAGAGTGGCTGGAAGAGCGGCTGAGCAAAAGCCGCTACCTGATGGGTGACAAAATAACCGAAGCCGATTGGCGCCTCTTTACCACGCTTGTTCGGTTTGATCCGGTGTATTACTTGCACTTCAAGTGCAACAGAAAGCGCATCATCGACTACCCGAACCTGTGGGCCTACACGCGCGATTTGTACCAGATTGAGGGCGTTGCTGGCACGGTTGGCATGGCGCACATCATCCGTCACTATCACTATAGCCATGACACCATTAACCCGAGCCGCATTTTGCCCATTAACCCTGACCTGGACTTTATGGAGCCCCACGGACGCGGCTGACTGTTCGGCCAGCTTATGTCTAATCAGGCATATGATGGGTGACCAAGGCCGCTAAATCATGCGGGTTCGTTCCTGTACTCAGGAACCCGCATGCATTTGGTACATTGCGAAAAATACTGCCATCCGAGAAGAAAGTGCTTTTGGTCACCAGCACAACCTTAGACATCGGATGGCGGTAACTGATGATGTCGGCCAATCCAAGCGCACTGCCGTCGGGTAGGTCTAAATCCAGCACAACAACGCGGTAGTCTTTCTTGATCAAAGCATCAGTGGCCTCGTCAGCCGTTGCTGCAACATCAACCCACGGCCCCATCCGCCACAAATGGCTGGCCCAGATCTTTGCCAGATCACTATTATTCTCAACCACCAAAACTGGCATAAACTCACAACCCAAAAACACCGAAACAGAAACAACAATCGTTCTGTTCATCTTGTGTTCATAACACAGCTTGGCAGCCAACGGCTAAGTTTGTTAGTCTAAGCGGTAAACTATTCCTTACCAACCAATTCGCCTTGCAGTACTCAGGCAATTACGGTTGTGTCTGCGCAGCAAAAACTGACAGCTGAAAAGGCAAAGATCATGACCACTTGGATTACCATTTGTGATACGTGCAAGCATGACGATTGGGACGCTGCGACCGACGCGCAAACCCACGGAGAACAACTTGCTGCCTTGATCGAAGCCGAAGCGAATGGCGATGTGAAAACACGCCGTGTTTCGTGCCTGATGGGCTGTACCCGTGCGTGCAATGTCGCAATTCAGGGCGAGGGCAAAATGGCCTACACACTTGGCAATTTTGCCCCCTCCGAAGAAGTTGCCGCGGGTATTGTGGAATATGCGCAAAAACACGCCGCTAGCGAAACCGGGCAGGTGCCATTCCGCGAGTGGCCACAGGCCATCAAGGGGCATTTTGTAACGCGCCACCAACCGCTTCCCAAGTCAGACCAAGCATGAGCAACGCCCGCGATCATGGGGGCGGGCTTGATGCGGCAGTGGCAACATTTGGCGGCACGCGTGACAGCTGGCTTGATCTAAGCACGGGCATCAACCCTGTTGCTTATCCCGTAAAAGACATCGCCACGGATAGCTGGACCACCCTGCCCGACCAAGCAGCCCTCGACGCGTTGATCAACGCCGCGCGGGATTTTTGGAACGTTCCGGATAACGCGGCAATTATTCCCGCAGGTGGTGCATCAGCCATCATTGCGCAGATGCCAATGTTGGCAGCCCTGGAGGGGCTAAGCGGCGCACGAATTCAGAACCGCACCTACAACGAACATGCCGCCGCATTTCGTTATCACGGCTGGGATGTCCGCGCTGATGCGGGCGATGTTCACGTGATGGTACGGCCCAATAATCCAGACGGCGATATGGGCGTTCCCAACGTTGCTGCCCGCCTTACAGTCATTGATGAAAGCTTTGGCGATGTGTGTCCGAATGACAGCATGGTGCACCGTACTGCAGATGAAAATACGATTGTTCTAAAAAGCTTTGGTAAGTTTTGGGGACTTGCGGGCGCGCGGCTTGGGTTTGCCATTGGCCACCCCGAAACCCTTGCTGGGCTGAGCGAGCAACTAGGCCCTTGGGCCGTTGCGGGACCAACACTGACACTGGGTGCGCGTGCGCTATCCGATCATGACTGGGCAACGGCAACCCGTCTGCGCCTGACCGCAGATGCACGCCACCTTGATGCTCTGATGACCCGCCATAACGCAAAAGTAGTAGGTGGCACGGACCTGTTTCGGCTGTACCAAGTCGATGACGCGCAAAGCTGGCAAACACGCTTGGCAAAGGGCCATGTCTGGTCGCGCATCTTCCCTTACGCTGGCGATTGGCTGCGTCTTGGCCTACTTGCCCCTGATCAATGGCAACAGCTTGAGGCCGCCTTATGATTTTATCGCTTGCGATGATCCTTGATGCGATTTTCGGAGAACCGAAATGGCTTTGGTCGCGCCTACCCCACCCCGCCGTGTTGATGGGCCGGCTTATCGGTTGGGGCGATGAGCGCTTTAACAACGGCGAGCACAAACGCATCAAAGGTGCGATTATGATGATCGCCTTTTGTTGTGCGATGGGCATTCTTGGATTACTGCTAAGCACCCTTGGCTGGCCTATTCAGGTTATCATCACAGCAATTCTTTTGGCCCAAAGGTCACTGGTTGATCATGTGCTGGCCGTCGCAAAAGGTCTGCGCACAGGGCTTGAGGAAGGGCGCGCAGAAGTCGCTATGATTGTTGGCCGCGATACAGGCCAGATGGATGAGAACGCCGTTGGCCGTGCGGCCATTGAAAGTGCGGCAGAAAATCTGAGCGACGGCATTATTGCTCCAGCGTTTTGGTTTGCTATCGCAGGTCTTCCGGGCTTGCTGATCTACAAAATTACGAACACCGCCGATAGCATGATCGGCTATCGCACGCCCCGCCATGAGGCGTTTGGCTGGGCCGCAGCGCGCCTTGATGATGTCCTAAATTTCATTCCAGCACGGCTAACCGCGTTTTTAATAGCGCCAATACAGATCACCAAAATTGGCCCCGACGCCCGCTTGCACCGCTCGCCAAACGCAGGCTGGCCCGAGGCAGCAATGGCCCTTCGCCTCGACATCGCCCTATCGGGTCCGCGTACTTATGAGGGCCAGCTTACAGACTTCCCATGGGTCAACGCCGCCGCAAGAAAGGTTGCAGGACCCCGCGATATTGAGCAAGCTGTATCCGTATTATGGAGCGCATGGGCAGCTGCCCTCGCCTTGTCACTATTGCTTTGGTTAGGAATGAGTTAAGTATGACAGCCCTTCTCCGCGTCGCATTTGTCACGTCCCTTACCTGCCTCGCACCACTGACAGTGGCAGCACAAACACCATGCGGGGGGTCATTCAGCGCCTTTATCGCTGATCTAAAGACCGAGGCACGTGCCAAAGGTCATAGCCGCAAGACCGTCAACACATTCTTTAAAGGCACCCAACAAAGCGCGTCCGTCTTGAAAGCCGACAGAAGCCAAGGGGTTTTTCAAAAGCCATTTATCGACTTTTCACGCGCCCTGATCAGCAGCAACCGCATCAACGCGGGGGCTGCAAACGCCAAAAAGTGGGCAAGCACGTTTGATCGCGCTGAGCGCCAATTTGGAGTGCCACGGGGTATTTTGCTGGCATTCTGGGCGTTTGAGACGGATTTTGGCGCGTTTCAAGGTAACTACAACACCCGCGATGCGCTTGTGACGCTTGCCCATGATTGCCGCCGTCCGGACCTTTTCCGCCCACAGGTTCTCGCCGCGATTGAGCTTTATGAACAGGGCGGCATGGATCCAAACGCAACGACGGGCGCTTGGGCTGGCGAAATTGGCATGGTCCAGATGCTACCCGAGGACATCTTACGCAACGGCGTTGACGCGGATGGCGATGGCCGTGTCAGTCTCAAAACCTCTGCTCCTGATGCACTGATGTCTGGTGCAAAACTATTGGCAGACCTAGGATGGAAAGCGAACCAGCCTTGGCTGCATGAAGTGAGCGCACCAGCAGGTTTTGATTGGTCGCTCAGCGGCACAGATAAAGAACTGACCATCAAAGATTGGCAAAAACGCGGCATCACAACGCGCAGCGGATCACTAGGCAACAGCCGGCTGAAAGCATCATTGATTGCACCCCAGGGGCGCAACGGGCCTGTGTTTTTAGCCTACCCAAACTTCAAAGTTTTGTTCGACTGGAACCAGAGTTTTGTCTACGTGACCACCGCTGCCTATTTCGCGACACGGTTGTCCGGCGCGCCAGTTTATGACGCCGGAAACCCTGATGTGGGCCTTGATGGTGACCGTATGAAAGCGCTTCAAAGCAAATTAGCGGCCCGTGGGTACGACGTTGGGAAAATCGACGGCATCTTGGGCGCGGGCACACGCGCAGCCGTTCAAGATATGCAACAAAAGCTTGGCATGCCTGCGGACGCATGGCCAACACCTGCGCTACTTGGTCGCCTTTAGAATTCAGTTCAAGCAACCATCGCTTCGGCTTTTTTCAGATCGACACTGACCAACTGGCTCACGCCTTGTTCAGCCATTGTGACACCAAACAGGCGATCCATTCGCGACATCGTCACCGCGTGGTGCGTGATCGTCAAAAACCGCGTGTTTGTGCGGCGGGTCATCTCATCAAGCATATCGCAAAAGCGCGTCACGTTGGCATCGTCAAGGGGGGCATCCACCTCATCGAGCACGCAAATAGGCGCAGGGTTGGCCAAGAACACCGCAAAGATAAGCGCGAGCGCAGTCAACGTCTGCTCACCGCCAGAAAGCAATGACAAGGTCGACAGCTTTTTGCCCGGGGGCTGGCACATAATCTCAAGGCCAGCTTCAAGCGGGTCATCGCTTTCCACCAAAACAAGACGGGCCTCACCACCCCCAAACAAGTGGGTAAAGAGCATGCCAAAATTATCATTCACTTGCTCAAAAGCTGTCAAAAGCCTCTCGCGGCCTTCTTTGTTAAGGCTCGCAATACCAGTGCGCAATTCACGAATGGCTGCTTCCAAGTCCTGTTTTTCAGCCACAAGCGAATCGTGCTCAACTTGGACTTCTTTACTATCTTCCTCGGCGCGCAAATTCACAGCGCCCAAGGCGTCACGTTGCCGCTTTAACCGGTTTACCTCTGCCTCGATCTGCTCTGACGGGGGCATCTGATCTGCACCGACCTCCAGCTTTTCCAGCAAGGTTTGCGGCGTTACTTCCATCTCATCTTGAATACGGCCCGCGGCCACACCGACCGCTTCTTTCGCAGCATCGGCCAATGCCTCGGAACGTGCGCGCGCTTCGCGCGCTTCTGAGGCGGCACGTTCTGCGTCACGCTCTGCATTTACGGCAGCGCGCTGCGCTGTATCAGCTTCGACTAGTGCATCAGCAGTGGTCCGTCGGCGTGCCTCGGCGGTTGTAATCTCAGACAACAACGTCTCACGCTTTGCAGCAAGTTCAGCGGGGGCAGCTTGCGCTTTTTGCAACTCCTGCTCCGAGGTTTCACGGCGTTCAGCAAGTTCAGACGAGCGCTTCTCCGCTGTTTCCAGCCGACTTTTCCAGCTGCTGCTCTCCTTGGCTATGTCTTGGGAACGGCGTACGCGTGCTTCGCCTTCGCGGCGCACTTCATCGGAGGCAGAACGCTTGGCCATCATGGTCATCCGCGCCGCCTCCACTGTCATCTTGACGTCTTCAACAGCACCACGTGCTGCGTCCAGGTCCCCAAGTTTAGCTACGCTTTTTTCGGCCTCTACTAAGCGGGCACGAGCAGCTGTTGCCTCATCCTCAAAGCGTTTGACTGCCAAATCTAGTGTCTCAAGTTTGCTTTGAGCGATCGATTGATCCGCTTCGGCGCGTGACACTTTTCGGCCCGCATTTGATAGCAATTGATCCGCATCGCGGCGCGCCTGACGCGCTGCTTGGTCCGCCGCGGTCAATTCGCGCAAGCGCGTTTGCAAAAGGGTGTGGGCATCGCGTGCACCGTCAGCGCGGGCCTCAGCCTCGTTCATTTCTTTCTTCAACGCCTCAAGACGGTTAAGCTGTTGCAGACGCAAAGCGGCGGCAGACGGCGCATCTTCCGCACTGGCGCGAAACCCGTCCCAACGCCACAGATCACCTTCAACCGAAACCAACCTCTGACCGGGCGCCAAGTTGACCTGCGCGGCGTTTCCACGATCTGCTTCAACCAGCCCGATCTGCGACAAACGACGCGCCAACACATCAGGTGCGTCCACATGCGCAGACAACGGTGTTACGCCATCTGGCAACGCCTGCGTGTTGTCATACGCAGGCAGAACAGCCCATCCTGACGGGTCATTGTTTGACACAAGCGGTGCCTTCAAATCATCCGCGAGCGCGGCACCAAGTGCTTTCTCAAAGCCTGCGCCAACGGACAAAACATCCATCAACTGGCCGCCCTCAGCGGTGTCACGATCAACCAATTTACTAAGCGCGTTCACTTCGGCACGCAGCGCACTGACTTCACCATCCGCCTCAGACAGCGCCGCACGTGCATCCGCCTCCAGCGATTGGGTCTCAGTCCGTGCTGCTTCCGCTTCAATCAATGCCGCATCAGCGCTTTGCACTGTTTCGGCCGCCTCAGCTGCTTCACGTTCAGCCACTTCAAACTCAGCCTTGGCGGTTGCTTGCGCCTGCTTGGCGGCGCGCATTGCATCACGTGATTTTTCGGCCTCCGCCTCGTTTTTATCAAGCGTCTTACGGCTATCATCAAGGATACGGTTTGCGGATTGATGGCGGGCAGCGAGGCGCGCCACATCCTCGGTCATCTCGCTTAGAGCAGCTTCGCAGTCTTGCAGAATTTGCGCCGCTTCAGAAGCCGCTGTTTTTGCTTCTGCTAGGCGCGCGTCATGCCCCTCAGAGGCTTTGGCGATTTCCTGTGCTTCCCAATCAAGGCGCGCAATCGTCTCATCAGCATCTTTGTTCAGGCCTGTTTCGCGCTCGATATCGCGGGTCAGCTGTGAAATGCGGCTGGTCAGGGTTTCAATCAACCCTGCGGCACGGCTTTCTTGTTCAGAAAGCGCATCGCGGCCAACTTCAAGACGCTGCAACACTGCGGCGGCGATCGCCTCTTCTTCGCGCAATGGTGGCAAAGCTTCATCAGCAGCTTGCCGCGTTTTTGCGGCAGCACGCGCCGCTGTTTCCGCTTGGGCGGCAAGCACAGTTTGCGCCTTTAGATGTTCATCTGCTGCGGCGCGGGCCTCGTCCGCTTCTTTCCAACGTCGGTAGAGCAAAAGCCCCTCGGCAATACGTAAACCCGAATTGATCTCGCGGTAACGCGCCGCCTGTCGTGCTTGGCGGGCTAACTGACCTAACTGAGCCGCAAGTTGTTCAATCACATCATCGACGCGGCTTAGGTTGGTTTCCGCCCCGCGCAGTTTGAGTTCCGCTTCGTGGCGACGTTGATACAGACCACTGATGCCTGCTGCTTCTTCAAGAATACGGCGGCGCGCCTTTGGTTTGGCGTTGATTAGCTCAGAGATTTGTCCCTGCCGCACCAGCGCGGGTGAATGTGCGCCCGTGCTTGCGTCCGCAAACAGCATTTGCACGTCGCGCGCACGAACGTCCTTTGTGTTTGCTTTGTAGGCTGAGCCCACGTCCCGTGTGATACGGCGCACGACCTCAAGCTGATCTGCGTCATTAAAACCCGCGGGCGCAAGACGTTCCGCGTTATCAATGATCAAACTGACTTCGGCAAAGTTGCGTGCGGGCCGCGTTGAAGCCCCCGCAAAAATCACATCTTCCATACCACCGCCGCGCATAGCGGTTGGCCGGTTTTCCCCCATGACCCAACGCAAGGCCTCAAGCAGGTTGGACTTGCCACAACCGTTTGGCCCGACAACGCCGGTCAGCCCATCAGCGATGACCAAGTCTGTTGGGTCCACAAAGCTTTTGAAGCCATTCAATCTGAGTCGTGAAAAGCGCAAGGCAGGTCCTTTGGGTGATTCCATCCACGCCCATAGTGGAACGCCCACGCTGCCTACCTGTCAACGTCACACCACCGCATCTGCCCTAAACAGCCCACTTATCCACAATATATTGCGCAAAATCTGCTAAATACTGCGAAACCGTATACAAATCAGAACGCACCCTGCCGTTCTTGAGGCGTGGGAGGTCGGAATCTCCCTTGCTTGAACGCGCCAGAACAGTCACAACACACCAGCATGGTTCCCCGATCAGACGCAAAGCGTCGGGGATCAAATGGGAATGCGGGACGGGCCAACCCAATTCGGGGTCCAAAACCGCAGCCGCCCCCGCGACTGTAAGCGGTGAGCGTCCGTCATTAAGCCACTGGGAAACTGGGAAGGCGACGGTACGTGATGACCCGCAAGCCAGGAGACCAGCCGTGCAGAAATGCAAACCCCTGTCGGGTGTGACAGGCAAAGGAGAATAGTTATGCATATCGAACCAGGCGTCGTCAGTGGCGCAAAAATGGCCCTCAGTTACGCAACTTTCGTGAGTGCTGCCGGATACGGCGCGAAAATGGCTTGGGAAGCGCTTGTTCAAAAAGGTGCTCTGTCGCTTGTGGCACGCAGCTTGATCGCGACGATCGCTGTTTTCATCTTTTTCGAAGTTCTGCCCCACTTTGCCGTTGGCGTATCAGAAGTTCACTTCATCCTCGGCACGACGATCCTGCTGATCTTGGGCACAGGCCCTGCGGCTATCGGGCTAGCACTTGGCCTGTTGATCCAAGGCTTGTTCTTTGCACCAACTGACTTGGGCATGATCACAGTCAACGCAACAACACTTCTGGTGCCACTCTTTGCGATCCACCATATGGCGAAAAAGATCATTGCGCCAAACACAGCTTATGTTGACCTGTCATACGGCCAAGCGCTGAAGCTTTCTGGCGCATACCAAGGTGGCGTTTTTGCTTGGGTAGCTTTTTGGGCTATCTACGGCCAAGGCTTTGGCGCAGAGAACATTGCAGCGGTTGCGTCATTTGGCGCGGCGTACATGCTAGTGCTGCTCATCGAGCCAGTTGCTGACCTTGCAGTACTTGCGGCAGCCAAGCGCATGAAGGGTCTCGATGGCACAGGCTTTGTAACACCGCGTCTCTACAACGCTGCTTAAGCACTCTCATTTGCGAACAGCAATTGAACGGTTTTGGCGCCGGTGGCCCCCACGGGTTGCCGGCGCATCTTTTTGACGTGGAGGCCATTATGGCTGCTAAAATTCCTGCTACTGTCGTCACTGGTTTTCTGGGCGCAGGCAAAACAACACTGATCCGCCACTTGCTGCAGAACGCACAAGGCAAGCGCATCGCGTTGATCATCAACGAGTTTGGCGATCTTGGTGTGGATGGTGATATTCTTAAGGGCTGCGGCGACGAGACCTGTGCCGAAGATGATATCATGGAGCTGTCAAACGGCTGCATCTGTTGCACCGTAGCGGATGATTTTATCCCAACGATGGAAAAACTGCTCGAGCGTGAAAACGCACCTGATCATATCGTGATTGAGACCTCTGGCCTTGCGCTACCACAACCGCTTGTCCGCGCCTTCAATTGGCCCGGCATTTCAACCAAAGTGACCGTCGACGGTGTCGTCACGGTGGTGGACGGAAAAGCCGTAACGGAAGGGCGCTTTGCACATTCAGTTGCGGCGGTGGATGCCCAACGCAAACTTGACGATAACCTTGATCACGAGACACCCTTGTCCGAGCTGTTCGAGGACCAAATCGCCTGTGCAGACATGATTGTAGTGAACAAATCTGACCTTCTAAGCGCAGATGAGGCAACTGCCCTTACGAACAAACTAAAATCCGAAGCCCGAAGCGGTGTGCAGGTTGTCAAAGCCTCCATGGGCGCGTTGCCTGTTGATGTTTTGCTTGGCCAAGGTGTTGGCTCAGAGGGTGATATGGAAGCGCGCGCCGAGGTGCATCATCACCACCACGATGACCATCACGCAGAAGACGGCGAACATCATCATGATGACCATGATCACGCCCACGGCGATGATCACGGGCATCACCACCATCATCACGATCACGACCATGACGCCTTTGAATCCTTTGTCGTGACCTTGGGCGAAATTGGTGACGCGAAGGCGTTTGCCGCGCAAGTCGCAGATGTCATCCAAGCCCATGACATTTTGCGCCTCAAAGGTTTTGCTGCGGTCGAAGGCAAACCAATGCGCCTCACATTGCAAGCGGTCGGGCCACGGGTTGATACGTATTTCGACCAGCCTTTTGGCGCGGCCCCGCGTCAAACACGGCTTGTAGTGATTGGCCAAGCGGGCCTTGACCGCAGTGCAATCGACGCTGCCCTGCGCGCATGATCATCGTAGAACCAGGCGATCCAAAAGATCCACAGGCGACGGCACTGCTTACGCAAAGCCATCGTCTGATGGAAAGCTTGTTTCCACCCGAAGACAACGCGTTCCTTAACATTGATGAGCTATGCAAGCCGGACATCCACTTTTTTGTGGCTCGGCGCGGGCAAGTCATTCGGGGTACCGGTGCAGTAGCTGCGCGCGAAAACTACGGTGAGTTGAAGTCTATGTTCGTGGATACAGAGGCCCGTGGGCAGGGGATCGCAGATGCTATTTTGCGCGCACTGGAAGATCACGCGCGCTCGCTCAACCTGTCCGAACTCAAGTTGGAAACTGGCAACGTGCTACACGCAGCGCACCGCCTTTATGCACGCCACGGTTTTGAAAAATGCGGCCCTTTTGGGGAGTACTCCGAAAACGCGACGAGTATTTTCATGACCAAAACGCTGGCTGACATCACCACCATTTCTCATAAACCAGAGTAAACTCCATGCACCTACTTGCCGCGACACCCGGTTCAATTGATGACGGGAAAGAACCCGTAGAACTTGGCCAAACGCCAGCGGATGTTGTGTTCATTTCAGCAGCAGACACAGAGTTGGCGGCCTTATCTGCCGCCCGTGCCGAGATGCAGTCTCCACCTACACTACGACTGGCCAGCATGATGCATTTGATGCACCCGATGTCTGTTGATTTGCACATCCAAAACTGCACATCAGGTTCAAAACTGGTAATTGCGCGTGTGCTTGGGGGAACAGGATACTGGCGCTACGGCGTTGAGCAATACGCCGCCAATTGCCATGACAACAATATCCCTTTGGCGCTGTTGCCCGGTGATGACAAGCCTGATCCAGAGCTGCGCAATCTTTCGACTGTCAATGATGGAGACTACGACGCACTTTGGGCATATTTGACAGAGGGCGGGCCCGCCAACGCCACTGGTTTTCTGGAATACACCAATGCCATGCTTGGGCGTGAAACCCACCCCGCCGCAGCCGCGCCATTGCTGCGTGCCGGACTTTATTGGCCGGGCGAGCAATCCCCCACGCTGGCGAGCCTGCAAGAAAACTGGACTGAAAACGCGCCAGTCGTTCCAATCATTTTCTACCGCGCACTTGTCCAAGGCGCAGGGCTGAACCCCATAAACCGTTTGGTAAAATCTCTTTTGCGGGCGGGGCTAAACCCAATGCCGGTGTTTGTGGCGTCCCTCAAGGACCCCGTTAGCCAAGCCACCCTTGAGCATCTTTTTAGCGAAGCGCCGCCAGCCACCATTTTGAACTGTACGTCTTTTGCAGTGGGCAGCCCGCATGAGCAAAACACGCCGCAAAACCCTTTGACCAGCGCTGCTGCCAATCAAGCACCCGTATTTCAGGTCGTGCTATCAGCAAGTTCACAAGACGCATGGGCAGATGGTTTGACGGGACTGTCCGCACGCGACATCGCGATGAACGTGGCCCTGCCAGAAGTAGACGGCCGCATCTTGAGCCGCGCTGTATCGTTCAAGGGCGAGGCCTATTTCGACGAAGCAACCCAATGTCCCATCGCAACTTATCAAGCCGTAGGTGACCGAATTGATTTCGTCACACAGCTTGCAGCCAACTGGGCAAAGCTGCGGCACACCGCCAAGGCAGACAGAAAAGTGGCGGTCGTTCTAGCGAACTACCCCAACAAAGACGGCCGCCTTGCAAATGGTGTGGGCCTTGATACGCCGGCGGCCACTGTTGATGCGCTTGGCGCACTTGAACGTGACGGTTACGACACTGCGCCCCCTGCCTCGTCCAAGGCACTGATGGATATGATCATGGCGGGCCCCACCAACTGGCTGACGGACCGTACACAGACAGCCGGCGGCGTGCATCTTCCGCTCAGCATCTACGAACAACACTTCAATGCGCTGCCCTATGACATCAAACAACAGATGAACGAAGAATGGGGCGCACCAAGAGACGATCCCTTCTTTTGTTCAAAAATATCCGCGCCGCAGGCACAAGAAGACGGCTTCAAACTTTCCATCTTTGAGTTTGGAAATGCCGTGGTCGGCGTCCAACCTGCACGTGGCTACAACATTGATCCTGAGGAAACATATCACTCACCTGATCTGATCCCGCCGCATAACTATTTCGCGTTTTATATCTGGCTTCGCCACCACTGGAATACCGATGCGATTGTGCACATGGGCAAACACGGTAACCTCGAGTGGCTTCCAGGGAAGGCAGTAGCCCTCTCCCAAACTTGTTGGCCCGAGGTCGTCTTCGGCCCCACGCCGCACCTTTATCCTTTTATCGTCAACGACCCAGGCGAAGGTACCCAAGCGAAACGCCGCGCGCAGGCTGTTATCCTCGATCACCTCACCCCACCGCTAACGCGCGCTGAAACCTACGGGCCGCTCAAAGATCTTGAGGCACTCGTGGATGAATATTACGAAGCCGCTGGTGTTGATCCACGCCGGATCACCCACCTGCGCCGCGAGATTTTGTCCCTGACTGCAGCAACAGGAATTGACCGCGATGTTGGTATGAACGGGGCCGATGAAGATACTGACCTTGCAAAACTGGACGCCTATCTTTGCGAGCTGAAAGAAGCGCAAATTCGCGACGGCCTACATATTTTTGGCACCTCCCCAACAGATACCCAAGAGCGTGATCTAACGATTGCGCTGACCCGTGTAGCGCGTGGGAGCGGTGAGGCTGTGGATGCGTCGTTAATTGGCGCACTTGCCCGTGACTTTGAGCTCGGATTTGATCCTTTGAATTGCGAAATGTCCGCTCCGTGGACTGGCCCTAAACCGAACGCACTTGGCGGCGGCACATGGCGCACGGCAGGCGATACAGTTGAGCGGCTTGAAGAATTCGCAATCAAATTACTGGATGAAACTGCGCACGCCCCGGGCCCAGAAAGCGCGGTGGTTATGGAGCATATTGCTCAAGTGGTGCGCCCAACCGTTGCAGCCTGCGGACCCGCAGAAACAAACGCGCTGCTCACCGGATTGAACGGTTTTGCCGTCCCGGCGGGCCCATCAGGTGCCCCCACCCGTGGTCGCTTGGACACACTGCCAACGGGCCGCAATTTTTATTCCGTCGACAGCCGCGCGATCCCAACACAAACTGCATGGACACTTGGCTGGAAGTCAGCAAACCTGCTGATAGAAAAGCATCTTCAGGACAACGGCGACTGGCCCCGTGCCTTGTTGCTGACCGCTTGGGGCACAGCAAATATGCGCACTGGCGGGGACGATATTGCACAAGCGCTGGCACTGATGGGGGTTAAGCCAAAGTGGGATATGGCATCACGGCGCGTCACAGGTTTTGAGGTTATCCCCCACAGCGTTCTGGGCCGGCCCCGCGTTGATGTGACATTGCGTGTCTCGGGCTTTTTCCGTGATGCGTTTCCGCAACAAATCGCGCTGATGGACAGCGCTGCACGCGCAATTCAAGAACTGGACGAACCGGACAACCACGCCGCACTAAACAAAGGACCGCGTGTTTATGGCAGCAAACCCGGTGCTTACGGTGCTGGCCTGCAAGCCATGATTGATGAACGTCTGTGGAACGACAAAGCCGATTTGGGCGATGCCTATCTTGAGTGGGGTAGCTACGCTTACGGCGCAAACCTTGAGGGCGCGCGTGACCGCGACGGCCTAAGCGCCCGGTTGTCACAAGTAGATGCGATTGTGCAAAACCAGGACAATCGCGAGCATGATATTCTGGACAGCGACGACTACTATCAATTTGAAGGTGGGGCTGCGGCGGCTGTGGCATCGCTACAGGGCAAAGACCCACTGGTTTACCATAACGATCACTCGCGCCCTGAACGCCCGTTAATCAGAACCCTTGATGATGAGATTGGCCGTGTTGTCAGATCACGTGTAGTGAACCCCAAATGGATCGATGGGGTTAAGCGGCATGGCTACAAAGGCGCTTTCGAAATTGCTGCAACGGTGGATTATCTGTTTGCGTTTGCCGCTACAACAGGCGCTGTTAAGCAGCACCACTTTGATCTGGTTGAAGAGGCGTTTCTGGCACATGATGATACCCGTGACTTCATTGCGGAACACAATGATCCAGCGTTGCGCGACATCGCCGATCGCCTTCAAGAGGCGATTGACCGTGGATTGTGGGTCCCCCGCTCAAACTCGGCCCGAGCGCGCATTGATGCCTACAAACGCTAGTGCCGCTTGATCGCATAGGTTCCGTCATCCACGCATTCTAGGCCCGCAACAGCCTTTGCCTGATCGCCGCTAAGTGTGCCCTTGCGAACAGTGCATCCAGTAGTTTGCTGGATAGCGATCAGCATTTTGTCAGCAACCGTACCCGCATCCGGTGCCCACTCCATATTGGTGCGAATGACCTCGGCGCGGTCGTTTCTCTGACGAACCGTAAAATCGCTTCCGCCAACAGAAATGCGCATTGGCTCCAGTCCGATGAACGCAGGCCCGCCCATGTCACATCCCGCCAATACCAAAACGGCACACCAAAACAGACGCATCGCAAATCTCCTTAACTCGCTACGCCTTCACTAATCGGCAATATCCCTTAACAAGGCCCTAACGCCCATTGCCCTCCTGCGTATTTCCCTCTTAGATCGACACAACAAATCAAGTGGATAGGAGCCGGACATGGATGATGATCGCCACGCAATAAAAATGGCCAAAAAGAAAGTTGCTCGTGATAAAATCATGGCGACTAAAACCGATGAAAAGGGCCTCGTTATTGTTCACACTGGCAAAGGTAAGGGCAAATCTTCCTCGGCCTTTGGTATGATCTTCCGGTGTATCGCGCATGATATGCAGTGCGCTGTTGTGCAGTTCATTAAAGGTGGCATGTCCACAGGTGAGCGCGATCTGATCCTATCCAAATTCTCTGATACTTGCGCGTTTCATACCATGGGCGAGGGCTTCACTTGGGAGACCCAAGACCGGTCACGCGACACAGAAATGGCGCAGGCGGCGTGGGCCAAAGCAAAAGAGCTGATCTTGGATGATGCCAACAAAATGGTGCTGCTCGACGAGATCAACATCGCGTTGCGCTATGATTACCTTGACGTAAACGAGGTCGTAGCCTTCCTGCGCGATCACAAACCCCATATGACCCACGTCGTTCTGACAGGGCGCAATGCCAAAGACGAGCTGATCGAACACGCTGATCTAGTCACTGAGATGGAGTTGATCAAGCATCCGTTCCGTTCAGGTATCAAAGCGCAAATCGGCGTTGAGTTTTAGGCAAAGCTGGGGGCACTCATGAAGCATCGTTTGTTGACTGAATTTGGCATGGGCAGCTCCTTACGCCGGCTAGATTACACGGCCGCGTCTGAAAAGGCCCTGAAGGACGCACTTTGGCACAACTCGATCAACCTTGCGGAGCTCTTTGGCAAAGACAAAGAGGATATGATCATCGATGTCGAGATTGCCTGCCAAGCGCCAGATGCCGTGGACACAGAGCGTCTAAAATCCGTGTTCCCGTACGGCCAAATCAACATAACGACACACCACGGCGGCCTTGATATTCCCCGCCCAGAGGCCGCAGGCGGCAACCCCACCATCATGGCCCACGCGGTCATTCATGTGTCTCTCGAACTGGAGCGCGCCGCATGAGTGTTGATCAACGTTTCATCATCGAAATGGGCATGGGCAATGACCTTTATGGGATGGACTACACAAAAGCAGCAGGGCGCGCGATTGAAGATGCCCTACGCCATTCATCTATTCCGATGTTCGAGGCACTGAGTATTTCCCACGACATGATGCGCGTGCAAGTCACCGTTGGTGTGGCAGAGCCCGACAAGCTTGATCTTGACGCGCTAACCGCGAAACTTCCGCGCGGCAAAGCAACGGTTAAGGGCGTGAAAGGCGGGCACAACAGCGCAAATCCCGCAACAGGCCAAACCATCGTTATTGCCACTGCAGCCGTTGAAGCGTTTTTACCCTTTCAAGGCTAAAGCACGGGTCGCGCTAAGCGATTGACCCGTTGAAAGCACATCCTCATCAAGCTGCACTTCGATGATTGAAACTTTGCCATTTGCTTCAGCGCGCTTGAACGCTTTTGCGAATTGAGCATCATTTTGCACCGTCTCGCCATGACCCCCATAGGCGCGAGCAAGGGCAGCAAAATCAGGGGTCGCCATATCAGTGCCGCTAACACGCGCAGGATATGTCTTTTCTTGGTGCATCCGAATGGTGCCGTAGCGCCGGTTATTCATAACAATCACGATTACGGATGCACCGTGCTGCATCGCCGTCGACATTTCGTTAAGTGTCATTTGAAAACAGCCGTCGCCCGCCAAGCAAACAACCGTTTTCGAAGGGTGCTCGAGTTTGGCTGCGATCGCGGCAGGAAAGCCGTACCCCATGCTGCCGCTAGTTGGGGCAAGCTGCGTACCATATCTCTTGTAGCTGAAATAACGGTGCAACCACGCGGCGTAGTTCCCCGCGCCGTTCGTGACAATCGCGTCCTTGGGCAGATTGTCCGACAGCCAGCTGATAATGTTTTCCTGCTTGGCATCTCCGGGGCTTTCTGTGGGCTGTAGCCATGCATCATATGCTGCACGGCACTCGGCCATCCAATCAGGCTGCCGCTGAAGCGGCGCGCACTTATGCAGCGCCGCGATCATCTCATCAGCACGGGAAACAACACCAAACTCTGTCGGCCACACACGGCCAATTTCTTCAGCGCCCGCATGGATATGAACCAACGCTTTTTGGTCTGCCATCAGGGAATAGCCCTGCGTTTCGATGTCGCCCAACCGACTACC
Organism: Nereida sp.; assembly: GCF_965655635.1. Classification (NCBI taxonomy): domain Bacteria; kingdom Pseudomonadati; phylum Pseudomonadota; class Alphaproteobacteria; order Rhodobacterales; family Roseobacteraceae; genus Nereida; species Nereida sp. The sequence continues at coordinate 4,409 of NZ_CBFHHE010000024.1, read as the reverse complement.
AAGCGCGATGATCAAATCAGCTTTTTTTAAGCACGCTGCCAACTTGGGGTTCAGGCCAACGTTCAAATCACCGGCATACGCAAAGCTTTGATTGTCGATATAATCTTGCCGGCGAAAACCCGCGGCCACGGGAATGTTGTTAGCCTCGGCGAAGTTACGCAAACTCTGTGCCGCGTCAGCGGACCAATGAGGGCCACCCACAACAATAAGAGGACGCTGAGCGCGTTCGGTGCGCTCCATGATTGTTTTCGCGGATTCTGCTAGATCAGACGCTTGATGCACGACAGCACTCTCACGCAGGGGGAGGTCATGGCAGGCCGCGCTCAGCATATCTTCGGGCAACGCCAAAACAGCGGGACCAGGCCGCCCTGACGATGCCGTTTGAAAAGCACGTTGGATAAACTCGGGCAACCGTTCAGTCTGATCGACCTCTTCAACCCACTTCGCCAAATCGCCAAACATCTGGCGGTAGTCGACTTCTTGAAACGCCTCACGCCCACGATCGGACCGCGCAATTTGACCGACAAACATCACAACGGGGCTGCTGTCTTGGCGCGCGATATGAATGCCCGCAGAGGCATTACAAGCACCAGGGCCGCGGGTCACAAAGCACACCCCAACTTGCCCCGTCAGCTTTGCATGCGCCTCAGCCATCATGGCCGCAGCACCTTCGTGGCGGCAGGTAACAACTTCAATATCGTGATCAAGCAAGCCATCTAGAGCCGCCAAAAAGCTTTCGCCCGGAACTTGGAAAACCCGCTTAACACCCATCTTTGCAAGCTGCGCTGCCAAGATTTTTCCACCATGCTGCATAATCACTGCCCTTGCGCTGTCACCGATTTGCCTTACCTGACACGCGTATCAATAAAAGGACAAGCCAATGCATGTACTCGGCATTTCTGGAAGCCTGCGTAAAGAGGCCACCAACCGTAAACTCATTCGTGAAGCCGCACGCATTGGCAGCGCTAGCGCCTATGTCGAGGCTGATCTGAACCTGCCACTTTATGATGGTGATCTAGAGGCCGCTGAGGGCATTCCTGCCTCGGTTCAGGCGCTCGCGGACCAGATAAACGCAGCGGATGCGGTGGTTATTTCAACACCTGAATATAACAAAGGCATCTCGGGGGTTTTGAAGAACGCATTGGACTGGGTAAGCCGTACTGAGGGCAGCGTATGGCAAGATAAGCCAGTTGCAATTTTATCAGCAGCAGCAGGCCGCGCAGGCGGAGAGCGGGCCCAGTCAAACCTACGCCTCGCGATGAACCCGTTCATGGCCCACGTGATCAGCGGACCCGAAGTGATGCTTGCCAACAGTTCCGACGCGTTCGACGAAAACGGGCGCCTAACCAATGAGCGTACAGTAGCAGGTATTGAAAAGTTGATGGCAAAGCTACGCCCAAACTAGATGGCGTTTGAAACCTCAATCAAATTGCCATCGGGATCGCGTACATAAACCGATAGCAATTTGGCTTGCGCGCCTGTACGCTCAACGGGGCCATCAACGACTTCGACGTGGTGCTCTTCAAACCATTTCACCCACGTAGACACTGCCTGATCGCTTAAGAAACACAGATCGGCTGACCCTGACTTGGGGTTGTCTGCATGGGGCGCAAACTCTGCGCCTGCTTGATGCAGATTTATCTTTTGCACCCCAAACATCAGCGCCCAACGGGATGTGCCATCCGCCGCGTCAAACCGTACGAGCTGCATGCCCAACACGTCCTCATAAAAGCGAACAGTTGCGGCAACATCCGCAACCGTCAGAACAAGATGATCAAGTGCTTCAACACGCATTACAATGAGGCCTCCACCCGAAACGCATCGGGAATTTCATCAACACCATCCAAAACAAGCGCGGCCATAGCTTCACCAACGCGGGGCGCCATGCCAAAGCCAATTTTGAACCCACCGTTGGCAACATATACATCACCGTAAGCCCCCAGCATAGGCGCGCGCGATTTGGCACGGGGCCGCGAGCCAGCCCAGCGCTTAATCACCGATGCGTCAGCCAAGACAGGAAACAAAGACTTTGCGCGCGCAATAACATCGTCCAATTGAGCATCCACATCGGTGTGCTCATAAAGTCGCTCGGACGTGGACCCGATCGCCACGGTACCGTTCCAATGGGGCACGATATGAAGCCCATCTGCAAAAAGTTGGGGCCGATCACAGGCATCAAAATCAAGCACCGCGGCCTGCCCTTTCACGCCATTACCCACAGGCTTGGCCAATTGCTCGGACATTTGCTGCAGACCACTAACCCCTGTTGCCAACACAACTTTACCTTCATCCGGGCCTTCGGAGGCAATCTGCCCACCTAAGGCGACAACCGCTTTGGCCAATGCTTGGGTCGCCGCACGCGGATGGATGCGTGCCGTCAGAGTATCTTGGATCAGCAGCCCAGTAGGCGATTGTGGCACCCAATCACCCGCCGCTTCGATCACTTTCCATGTATATCCATCGCCCCAAAGGTCTTGCGCTGAAGCAGCTCTGTCGTGAGCCAAATGCACTGCGCGCTCATCCAAAAGGGGTTGCAAGCGGCCTGTGCGGGCGTAGCCGGTTTCCGCATCAGCCGTTTTCTGAACAAGCTGCCAAAAACTTTCCGCCTCATGCAGGCTGTCAAACTGAAACTGTTTTTTGGAGTTCCATTTGTCCGGCGCATGGGGCGCAAGTGCACCAACAACACCGCCACTTGCACCCGCCGCGACGCCGTTAGGGTCAATTACACGTACCTTCGCGCCGCGCTTGGCACAACAAAACGCCACACTAAGCCCGAACACACCCGCGCCCCGAACTGTTACATCAAACGTTGCCAAATCTTTGCTCCTGCGCCACTTCTATCACATCTAGCTTAAGGTAACCCCATGGACCAGTCGCACGGCGATCTTGAATGGCAAGACGGCACGCCAATAGCGCGCCGCTTTGATGATCCGTATTATTCGCTGCAAGATGGGCTTGCAGAAACCCGCTTTGTTTTTCACGACGGCAATCAACTTACAGAACGCTTCGCTGACGGTTTCCACATTGCCGAACTTGGTTTTGGCACCGGTCTGTCGTTTCTAGCGACATGGGACGCATGGCGCAAATCAGCGCGCAAGGGCACGCTGCATTTCACTTCCTTTGAGGCGTTCCCTTTATCAATCGAAGATACCCGCGCAGCACTTGCACCATTTACAGAGCTTGCCCCACTTACAGAAAATCTGCTGGAGTTTTTGGCTGGCAAAGCGCTTCCTTCTGACATTCAGTTAACCATCGTTGAAGGCGACGCCCGTGAAACAGTTCCCAACTGGCAAGGACAAGCGGATGCGTGGTTTCTGGACGGTTTTTCCCCCGCCAAAAACCCTGAGCTTTGGAGCGCTGATCTAATGACCGCGGTCGGCAATCACACAAAGCACGGCGGTACATTCGCCACATACACCGCCGCAGGTCATGTGCGCCAAAAGCTGTCAGACGCTGGCTTCACTGTTGAGCGCATAAGCGGCTTTGGCCGAAAACGTCACATGAGCGTGGGGAAACGATGATCGATACCACCCGCACAGGCATCGCCATTATGGTGCTGGCACTCGCAATTTTTGCGATCCAAGACGGCATCTCACGGCACCTGGCAGGCACATATAACGTGTGGATGGTGGTAATGATCCGCTACTGGGTCTTTGCGGCGTTTGTTTTGATGTTGGCCCTGCGCCGCGGCGGGATCAAAAAGGCAGCGCAAACAAATCAGCGCTGGTTACAGATCAGCCGTGGCCTGTTGCTGGCGCTTGAGGTGTGCGTTGGGATTTTGGCATTTACGCTCATTGGTCTAATTGAGACGATTGTCATCTTTTCAGCGTTCCCGCTTATCGTTGCTGCCCTGTCTGGGCCGATGCTTGGCGAAGCTGTCGGGTGGCGCAGGTGGGTGGCCATTTTCATCGGCTTCGTTGGTATTCTTGTCATCCTTCAACCGGGCTTTGGTGTGTTTGCTCCTGCGGCGCTGCTGGCTCTTTTGTCTTCCGTTATGTTTGCCGTTTACTCCCTCCTGACGCGCCTTGTCGCCAAACAAGACAGCGCGGAGACCAGTATATTTTACACAGGTGTTTTTGGGGCATTGATCACCACAGCGATTGGCATCTGGTTCATTGAACCAATGTCCCCAAGCGACATGCTTTGGATGGGCACACTAAGCCTGACCAGCCTTGTTGGGCATGCACTCTTGATCAAGGCCTACACCTTGGCCGAGGCCAGCGCGTTGGCCCCGTTTAACTTTCTGCACATGGTTTTCGTCACGGGCATCGGTATCACTATTTTCGGCGAGGTCCTTGAGACGAATGTTGTGATCGGTAGCATCATTATTGTGGGCGCAGGGCTGTTCACAATCTTCCGTTCAAAGCGCGTAAACCAAGAGCCCCTCTAGACATCATCACACATACTTG
>NZ_CBFHHE010000023.1:0-33425 GCF_965655635.1 Nereida sp. | reverse complement strand
TTTCCATCGACTTTTTCTGATGCGCGCACAAATTGAACAATATCCGCTGTTTGTCGTTTTGCTGGCGATCAGTGGGATGGCGATGATCGTTCCGGCCGTCGCAGGTTATCTAAGCCGCGATTTATATGAAGCGCGTGTGTTTCTGTACACAGGCATCCTACAGATGTTTTTCGTTGCGATGATCGCGATTGCATCACGGCGTGAAGGGCGGGGTGTTTCTGCCCGCGCGCAGCTTTTGACCCTTGTCGCGGCGTTCACAATTTTGCCTGCTGTGCTGGCATTTCCGTTCTATGAAGCCTTGCGCACGACCACTTTTATCAACGCCTATTTCGAAATGGTGTCCCATTTCACAACAACCGGCGCGACTGTTTTTGATGTGCCTGAACGTCTGTCGGTGCCGCTTCATTTGTGGCGGGCGTTGGTTGCATGGTCTGGCGGCTTGTTCGTTTGGATCACGGCCGTTGCTTTGCTGGAGCCGCTCAATCTGGGGGGCTTTGAGGTGTCATCCACGCCGCGCGCGGGACAACGCTCGGCCACCTATTCGCAGTTCAGCAAAACAACCGCGCCATCTAAACGGCTTGTGCGCCACTCGATTTATCTGACCCCAATATACACGGGCCTGACCGCGCTTATGTGGTTGTTACAAGTGATAGCGGGTGAGGACGGCTTTACAGCGCTGATCCACGCAATGGGCCTTATTTCAACCAGCGGGGTTTCTGCCGTCGGCGGGTTAACAGGTGGTTCGGGCGGAATAATCGCAGAAGCCGTTTTGTTGCTATTTATGGTTTTCGCTTTCACACGGCTCACGTTTTCAAACGATTTTAGCGCCCAACAAGCAGGTACGCTGCGCCGCGATCCTGAAATGCGCATCGCCCTTTCAGTCATCATCATTGTGCCAAGCTTGCTTTTTCTGCGTCACTGGTTTGGGGCCTTGGAACTAAACGACGAAGAAAACTGGCTGGCGGCGTTTCATGCAATCTGGGGGTCCGTTTTCACCGTGGCGTCTTTCCTAAGCACGACTGGCTATGAGAGCGTCCATTGGTCATCCGCGCAAAACTGGTCGGGACTTACCGCACCGGGCATGATTTTGCTGGGGCTTGCGTTGATGGGCGGTGGGGTTGCAACAACTGCCGGCGGTGTAAAGCTGATGCGTGTTTATGCGCTTTATCAACACGGGCTGCGTGAAATGGGACGCTTGGTTCATCCAAATTCCGTTGGCGGGGCAGGAGGTATGGGCCGGCATATTCGCCGTGAAGGGGCGTTTATCGCATGGATTTTCTTCATGACATTTGTGCTGTCGTTTGCATTGGTCATGATACTTTTGTCCCTCACGGGGCTGCCGTTTGAGATTTCCATGGTGCTTTCCGTTGCAGCACTCTCAACCACGGGGCCACTTTCAGAATTGGCCTTGTCGGAGACAATTGCTTTGGGGGCCTTAACGGACAGTGCTAAGTATATCCTATGTGCGGCGATGGTGCTAGGTCGCTTGGAGACTTTGGCTCTCATCGCTCTTTTCAATCCTGAATTTTGGCGAAAATGACCATACATCCGGATTTTGGAGTGTGTGCCGCAAATACGTCATATTTAGGGGGTGGAAGTTTTGCCTTTGAACCTACATAAATGTCTTAACCCCATTATGGGGAGAGATCGATAAACGATCCGGCAAAAAGGACCACAACTGATGGCTGACAAGCAGAACTTGCAAGACGCATTCCTGAACCACGTACGTAAAACGAAGGTTCCATTAACTATTTTCTTGATTAACGGCGTTAAATTGCAGGGTGTTATCACATGGTTTGACAACTATTGTGTGCTTTTGCGCCGTGATGGTCAGTCGCAACTGGTGTATAAGCAAGCCATTTCAACGGTTATGCCCTCCACACCAATCAGCCTTTACGACGGTGAAGAGCCGTAAGGCCCGCCGCACGTGAGCACTGAACATTTCGAGACCAAAACGCCCAACACTCGGGCGTGGATGATCCATCCTGACATAAAAAACGACCGTGATCGGCGCGAGGCCAATGATGCCTTGGCTGAAGCAATTTCTTTGGGCGAAGCTTTGCCGAACCTTGATGTGGAAGGCGGGACAGTTGTCTCGCTTCCCAAAGTTCATGCAGGCATGCTCTTTGGTAAAGGTAAGATCGAAGAGCTGCGCGTCATGTTCAAAGACAGCGACATTGAGCTGGTCTTGGTTGACGGTCCCGTTACGCCCGTTCAACAGCGTAACCTCGAAAAAGCATGGGGCGTGAAGCTGCTTGATCGCACGGGTCTTATCCTTGAGATTTTCAGCGATCGCGCGCGCACTCGTGAGGGTGTGTTGCAGGTTGAGATGGCGCATTTGGCCTATCAACGTACCCGTCTGGTTCGCGCTTGGACACACCTTGAGCGCCAAAGGGGTGGTCTGGGCTTTGTTGGGGGGCCCGGTGAGACACAGATCGAAGCGGACCGCCGTGCCATTGATGATCAAATGGGGCGCTTGCGTAAACAGCTTGAGAAAGTGGTCAAAACCCGCGCGCTTCACCGTGCGGCACGTGCCAAAGTGCCGTTCCCTGTTGTCGCTTTGGTCGGCTACACAAACGCGGGTAAATCTACGCTTTTCAACCGGGTAACCGGTGCGGATGTATTCGCCAAAGACATGCTCTTTGCGACGCTTGACCCCACAATGCGCCGGCTGGAAATTGAAGACGGTCCAGAAATCATTCTGTCCGACACCGTTGGCTTTATCTCTGATTTGCCAACGCAGCTTGTCGCGGCTTTCCGCGCGACCCTCGAGGAAGTGTTGGACGCCGATCTGATTTTGCATGTGCGCGATATCAGCCACCCTGAAACAGAAAATCAGGCACGCGATGTCATGACCATTCTGGCCGATCTAGGCGTTGCTGAGACTGCGCCGATGATCGAGGTCTGGAACAAAATTGACTTGCTGGATGACAGCGCGCGAGATGGGGCAATTGAGACTGCATCGCGTTCTGACATGTTGCACGTTGTATCAGCGCTCACGGGACAGGGCTTGGATGATCTTCTAGCGGCTGTTTCACAAACGCTGACACCGGACCTGCATATTGAGACCTTAAATGTTCCATACGCCAACGGAAAAGGCCGCGCGTGGCTGTTTGAAGAGGGTGTGATTGAGGAAGAAAGCGCCGATGAAACCGGCTATATCTTCAAGGTAAAGTGGACTGCCCGACAGGCCAAGAAGTTCCGTAATTTATAATTATATCAGGCGCTTATGTTTCTTACCTAATGTGCTGCGTTAACGCGGCAAAAGGCGGGTAACACCTGTCGCACCAGCGCGGGCCAGATCAAAATCAAGCGACATTGGAATATATTCGCCGCGCCGCCACAGTACACCAAGGTCGTCATAGTGGCGCGACAGTGGATGTCCTGATTGGCCCGTCGAAATAATGAAAACGGAACTATCAGGGTCAGCAAAATCATACACACCACGGTAGCCTGCGCCGTGTACGTTATGAAACGGATTGGCAGGATCACCAGCAGTACGACCCCGCATTAACGTATTATCCCCGCCAGAAGTGCTTTGCCGAATGTTGACCACGTGCCGCAAAATGGGTGTTTCACCCAGCACAGGGTGGTCGTGGGTTGCTTGATGGACATCGCCCCAGCGTAGAGATTCAAGGGCAGTGCCGTATCTCTCGTTGATCCAGATGATCGCATCATCAAGTGCCAGCCGCGCCATGTCCGCGCAGGTTTCAAGCGGGCCAGACTGCACCAAGTCACACCAAGCGGAGGCTCCATCAATATCGCGGTATACCCGTTCAAGGAAAATAGGCTCCACGTGGGTGAATTCAGTATGAAGCGGGCCAAGTTCGTCGCGGATCAGCCGTGTCTGAAGCGCTTTGACCCATGCAGAATAGATCAGTGGCTCGGGTAAGTGTTCGCTCATCTCGCCGTTCCAATCCGCCAAAAGCGTTAGTGCGCGCTGTCGCTGATGCTCAGGCGTGCCAGCAGGGGCAGGCGGACCAGTGAACCACAGGTTTGCCCCAATCAGCGGCAGAATGGTCCGGGCCGTGACGCTGACTGTATCAAGCTGTGCTTCGATAAAGCTGTCGCGGGTGTGCACTTGGCGCGATTGCATAAGGCGGGCCCAACGGGTGATCCGCTGAGTATCGCCGTAGGTAAAGCTGACGTGGTTGGGGAACGCGGCATCGGTCACTTTGTTATTGGTATTGCCGATGATGCCACCCTCCGGCATCAAAATGCGTGGACTTGTTTCCGGCGGCAGGGTCCCTTGCCATCTGTTTTGGAAGACCCATCCCGGGCTTGGTAAGCGCCCTTTGGTTTGGTGGCGCGCGTCCCGCGTGGGCAGGGCACCGATCGTGACCATTCCAACACCGTTGCTATCTGCCAGCATCAGGTTTTGCGATGGCGCGATAAATGTTTGTGCGGCGTCTGCGGCAGTTTCCACGGATTTGGCCATCATAAGGGCCATGCCAGCACTCATTGATGTGTCTTTGGGCGACAGAGCAGTCCAGTTTAGCGCGGCAACATACCCGTCGCGCACAAGCGTGCCGAGGTTGTAATGCTCAGGCGGCAGGACCGGTCCGTTTTCTGTCCAGCGCAGCGTAAGTGTTTCAGACGGGGCGTCCTTGACGTTGATGATGCTATCGCGGGTTCTAAACTGTGCAAAGCCGTCGAGTGTACGGTATTGTGTGGGATTATCGGGATTAAGCTGTTCAAAAACAAGGTCTTGGTCATCAGCGTACGACGCCGTTAGCCCCCATCCCAAAGCAGCACTCCGCCCCATCAATACCAAAGGAATGCCCGGAATTGTGCCTCCAATGATGCCGCCTGATGCAAGTTCAAGCCGCGCCAAATACCAGATTGAGGGGGATGAAAACACAAGATGCGGATCGCTGGCCAAAAGGCTACCACCAGTGGCAGAACGTGACGGTGCCGCAGCCCACGCATTGGATGCGCCTGCAAGATCGCGGGGCCTGAATGGGGAAAGCGGGTGCTGCTGTTTTTGGCTGCTTGCCGCGTAAATGCGCGTACTACCTTGTGGCATCACCTCCGCAAATGAGGGCAGATCGGCGAGGCCTTCACCTGGTGTATCAGGCAGCAGGTCCAACATCCGTTCGTTCGACAATACCAATGAGGTGCGCGCGCGGAGGACCTCTTGTTCAAGATGCGTGGTACCTTGCAGTGCCATCAACTTAATCAGGGCGATGCTGTCTGCGGGCTGCCAGGGGGCGATTTGATTGGAAAACAAGAACAACTCGGGTGCGCCGCGTCCAAGGGCATCTGCGTTGATCTGCGATAGCCGTGCGTTGATACCGGCTGAATAAGCCTTAAGGGCCGCCAAAGTTTCGGGCGTTTGTGCCGAGACTGATTGTGTCGCAAGTGTGTAAAGGTCCAGCCTGCGTAGGACACGGTCAATGGGCAGTGTCTCGGGCCCGAACACTTCAGACAAACGCCCCTGAACGGTCCGCCGCATGGTAATGAGCTGCCACAGCCTGTCTTGGGCATGGGCATACCCGAGGCCGAAGAAAACATCTTCGTCGTTGGTGCCCACAATATGGGGCACATTGGCGTTGTCGCGAATAATTTCGACGGGGGCTGTAATGCCGCTTAGCGCAACATCCGCATCATAGTCGGGCAGCGAGCGGGAGGCGAACATGTAAGGCACGCCCACCGCAACGATGCAGCAAACACAAACTCCGACAAAAAGCCGAAAAACCCATTTTGTAATGCTCAGCATCGGCTGGCTCTTTCACGTGTTAGTACAGGCGTGCGTTAGCACAGCCGACCGCGTAGCTTGTGGACGTTTACGGAATTATGCGCGAGTATTTTGAGCCTTCAAGCGTGGCGCCCACAAGCAGCCCCGCCTGACCGAACACAACAGCAATCACCGGTGATAGGGAAGTGATCGTGCCGGCGCGGATGCTTTCACCACGGTCTTTATACGCATACTCAAGATCAGCGCCCGCAGCCCACCCTTTGGAGCGACGGAAATCCATCAGCGACTCGTCTGTCATGAAAAATAGAACATGGGCATATTGCTGTGCGCCCAATTGCAGACCCACATTCCCTTGCGCAGTTGAGTAATAATCAACAGTTGACCCGCCCACTTGCAACGCTCCACGTCCGTAAGCACCGCCGATACCGATCAGACCAGCTTCAGTAACCAATGGCATGACCAACATACCGCTGGCTTTTTGTGCCAGCTCGTTGGTTGCAGGGTATTTACCGTACATGAAGTTCAATGTTTGATCGATGCGTGCATCAATTTTGCCAGCTCCTTTAGAGCCGATCCCGTTTCCGCAACCAGCCAAGATCGGCAAGCTAGCAAGCGCACCTATGGTAAATGCGCGGCGGGATGGCTTTGCAACAGCATCCGCGGGGTTTTGCTCAAGTAGAGAACCTGTAGTGTTTTGTGTCATGGTCTTGCCTCTGCTCAGGTGCCAATTTTGGCCTTTGTGTCTGGCCAATTTGCCGCTTTCTGCGGGTATTTTCGGTCTAAGTAATATAACGTGGCGCTCCTGATGTCACTCAGGAACTGCATAAATTTTGATCTGCGCAGCCTCTCGCTTAGGCTTTTTGCAGCAATCTGGCGACCGTGTGTGCGAAATACGTCAAAATGCCATCACAGCCCGCGCGTTTGAAGGCCAGCAAGCTTTCGGTCATCACGCGCTCTCCGTCGATCCAGCCGTTTTGCGCGGCTCCCATGATCATCGCGTACTCACCTGAAACCTGATAGGCATAAGTGGGCACACCGAACTCCGCTTTGACGCGCTGGCATATATCAAGATACGGCATGCCCGGCTTCACCATGACCATATCCGCGCCTTCGCTTAAATCGCGGTGAATATGGCGCAAGGCCTCATCACTATTTGCGGGGTTCATTTGATATGTCTTTTTATCGCCCTTTAACGCACCAGATGCACCAACCGCATCGCGGAACGGGCCGTAAAACGCACTGGCGTATTTGGCCGAGTAGGACATAATCGTCACGTTTTGATGTCCGGCTGCTTCAAGCCCGCGACGCATCGCTCTGATCCGCCCGTCCATCATATCTGAGGGCCCCACAATATCCGCACCTGCCTCGGCTTGGGCCAAAGCCATTTTGACCAGTGCTTCAACAGTTTCGTCGTTCAGGATAATGCCATCACGGACAATCCCGTCGTGACCGTTGATGTTATAGGGATCAAGAGCCACATCCGTCATCACAGCGATCTCGGGCACGGCCTCTTTGATGGCGCGGGTGGCACGGTTCGATAGATTATCCTTGCCCCACGCCTCTGCACAGTCTTGCGTCTTAAGCTCCGGCTCGATGTAGGGGAAAATACACATTGCCGGAATGCCAAGATCACGAGCCTCACGCGCTGCATTCACTAAACGGTCAATGGTCAACCGCGACACACAAGGCATAGAGGCAATTGGCTGCTCTGCATCGGTACCTTCCATGACAAACACGGGCCAAATCAGGTCATCAACGGTCAGTGTGTTTTCACTGGCCAAGCGCCGCAACGCGTCGGATGTACGCAAACGGCGTAGGCGTGTTGCAGGGAAGGCGGCGGTAACAGGTGTCATGTCAGGGGGGCTTTCGGTCTTTGCATTCTGTGCCACTTTGCCTCAATCCAGCGGACCCAACAAGGGGCGTTGATGGTTGGCATTGATGCGGCGTCTCGCTATGGCGAACGGACGCAGCAGCGCGTGTGATGATTTAGCCGGAGTTGGCCCTTGGATTGGTATGAAGCGGTATTTGAACTGATTGACCTTAGGTCATTTTCAAACCTGTGGTACTGGATCGCGCTCGCGGTGTTTTGGTCATCCGCGAGCCACTATGTTTTGGGCGTGCCCTTTGATCTGGTTCTTCGGGCGAAACGCAAAGGTGGGCAGGCCGAGGCCGACCTGCGCGATATGGTTCGCGTGGCAATCAACCGCCTTCTGATCATCGGTGAAGTGTCAGGGCTTTTGATTTTTGGGTTTGGCTGCTTTGTCATCACTGGACTGTTCTTATTGGGCTTTATTTACAGCGTTGAATTTGCACAGGCTTTGTTCTTAATCCTTTTCCCAATGGGACTGTTGGGGCTGATGTCCATCCGCGCGGCCAGCAGTATAGAGGCCAACGTCAAAACCATGGACCAGCTTCATACCCGCCTCATGAAACACAGATTTTGGACCCAAGTACTTGGGATCATTTCTATTTTCATCACTGCAATCTGGGGCATGTATCAAAATATGGTCGTAGGTAGCCTTTGACGCGGTGCGATCTGTGCTCAAACTTGTGTCTGTGCCTTGACGCGGCCCGTCAGCGCGGTAGGTCATCCGAATGACCCAACCCCTGATCATTTCCGGCGCCCCCGAGGGCTATGACGCCCAACTGCTTTTACGTGAGTACGAAAAAAGTGGCAGCGTTATTCACGTGGCGCGCGATGACAAACGCCTTGAAGCGATGCGCGAGGCTTTGGCGTTTTTCGCACCTGACGTCCCCGTTATCAGCTTTCCTGCGTGGGATTGTCTGCCCTATGACCGTACATCGCCCAATGCAGATGTCTCTGCGGCGCGGATGGCGGTTCTGGCGGGGCTTGTGGCGGGTGGGCCGAAACAGTTCATCTTGCTGACCACTCTTAATGCAGCGACCCAGCGGATCCCTGCGCGCAGCGTGCTTGAAGGGGCAAGCTTTATCGCAACTGTCGGGCACCAAGTGAACGAAGAGGCGCTGCGGGCGTTCTTAGTGCGCATGGGCTTCACCCAAAGCCCCACTGTTGTAGAGCCTGGTGATTATGCGGTCCGCGGCGGGATCATTGATGTATATCCGCCGGGCCAATCGGGGCCAGTGCGGTTGGACCTATTTGGGGATGTGTTGGACGGCGCCCGCCGGTTTGATCCGGCCACACAACGCACCACAGAAAAGCTGTCGGTTGTTGAATTGGCACCGGTGTCCGAGGTCATCTTGGACGAGCCAGCGATTACGCGCTTTCGCCAGACCTACCGTATAGAATTTGGTGCAGCAGGCACAGACGATCCGCTTTATGAGGCTGTGAGCGCAGGGCGCAAACATGCTGGCATCGAACACTGGTTGGCGTTTTTCCACGATCATCTTGAGACCCTTTTTGATTATGTGCCCAACGCAGCGATAGCGCTTGATGATCAAAGTGCAGCCATGCGCGACGCCAGATGGGCCAGCATCGTTGATCAATACGAAAACCGCCAAGAGGCGCTAAAGCAGAAGAAACGCTTGGGCACTGTTTATAAGCCGGCGCACCCTGCGGGTCTTTACCTTGATGATGACGCATGGACCGCGGTTACATCTGAGCGGCGCGTGCTTCAGCTGGATGCTTTGCCGCAATCAACAGGTGCAGGGGTTATTGATGCGGGTGGGAGAATTGGACGCAATTTCTCACCCGAACGACAGCAAGAAAGTATTAGCCTATTCAGTAGCTTGTCAGCACATATTAGAGCATCACTTCAAGAGCGACCTGTGATTATCGCCTCATATTCCGAAGGCGCGCGGGAACGGTTGCACGGGCTTCTTGCGGATGAGGGGCTGGTTGATCTGGCGCCAATTTCAAACGCTGCAGATATCGCCAAAGGCCGCGTTCATCTGGCAGTCTGGGGGCTTGATCACGGGTTTGAAAGCCCTGAAATGGTTGTCATTTCAGAGCAAGATGTCTTGGGAGACAGGCTAATCCGCCGCGCCAAGAAAAAGTGCCGCGCGGATAATTTCCTGTCTGAAACCCAAAGCCTTAGCCCCGGTGATTTGGTCGTTCACGTCGACCACGGTGTTGGTCGCTTCATGGGCCTTGAAGTTGTCACAGCCGCAGGGGCGGCGCATGAATGTCTGTCCCTTGAATATGCGGAAGCTGCAAAGCTGTACTTGCCCGTTGAGAACATTGAGCTGTTATCCAAGTTTGGCAACGATCAGGGCTTGCTTGATAAGTTGGGTGGTGGTGCGTGGCAGGCCAAGAAAGCCAAACTTAAAGAACGTATTCGCCAGATCGCTGATCGTTTGATACGCGTCGCGGCAGAGCGCGCCTTGCGCACAGCACCGATGATGGAGCCGCCCTCTGGTATGTGGGACGCGTTTTCGGCGCGCTTTCCTTACCAAGAAACTGATGATCAGTTGAGCGCCATTGGCGACGTGCTTGACGATCTGGCCAGCGGCCAACCTATGGACCGACTCATTTGCGGCGATGTAGGCTTTGGCAAAACCGAAGTTGCGATGCGCGCAGCATTTATTGCGGCAATGTCGGGCGTGCAGGTTGCGATCATCGCACCCACCACGCTGTTAGCGCGTCAACACTACAAATCATTCGCCGAACGCTTCCGTGGCTTTCCGTTGGAGGTGAGACAGCTGTCTCGCTTCGTCTCGGCCAAAGAGGCCAGCGAGACACGTGACGGCATCAATCGCGGTACCGTTGACATTGTGATCGGCACCCACGCGCTACTGGCAAAAACTGTGCGTTTTGAACGCCTTGGGCTACTTATTATTGACGAAGAACAGCATTTCGGCGTCCAGCATAAAGAGCGTTTGAAACAGATGCGGACAGATGTCCATGTCCTTACCCTGACCGCCACGCCCATTCCGCGAACGCTGCAACTATCACTTTCTGGCGTGCGCGACTTGTCGATTATTGGCACGCCGCCGATGGACCGTCTTTCAATCAGAACCTACGTCAGCGAATTTGATCCCGTCACGATCCGCGAAGCGCTTCTACGTGAGCATTATCGTGGTGGGCAGTCGTTCTATGTGGTTCCGCGCATCTCTGATCTACCTGAGATTGAGGAGTTTTTGCGCGAAGAAGTTCCCGAAGTCAGCTTTATAGTGGCAAACGGTCAGATGGCCGCGGGTCAACTCGACGATACAATGAACGCGTTTTATGACGGCAAATACGACGTGATACTTGCGACAACTATTGTGGAGTCGGGCATTGATATTCCGACGGCCAACACAATGATTGTGCACCGCTCTGACATGTTTGGTCTGTCGCAGTTGTATCAAATTCGCGGGCGCGTGGGTCGATCCAAAACCCGTGCCTATGCATATCTGACCACAAAACCCCGGGCAAAACTGACACGTACCGCCGAAAAACGTCTGCGCGTACTTGGCAGCCTTGATACGCTCGGGGCCGGTTTCACCTTGGCGTCCCAAGACCTTGATATTCGCGGCGCAGGGAATTTGATTGGTGAAGAACAATCGGGGCAGATGCGTGAGGTAGGATACGAGCTTTACCAATCCATGCTTGAGGAAGCGATTGCCAACATCAGGTCTGGCAAAGCTGAAGGTTTGATTGATGACGGACAATGGGCGCCGCAAATTAACCTTGGTGTACCAGTGTTGATACCCGAAGACTTCGTTCCTGATCTTGATGTGAGGCTTGGATTATACCGCCGTCTCAGTGGGTTGCAGAGCAAAGTTGAACTAGAAGGTTTCGCCGCTGAGTTGATCGACCGGTTCGGCAAGCTACCCCGTGAAGTGAACACATTGATGCTTGTCGTTCGGATTAAAGCGATGTGCAAAAAGGCAGGAATTGCCAAGTTGGATGCAGGTCCCAAAGGCGCGACGATCAGCTTTCACAACAATAAATACGCATCCCCTGAAGGCCTCGTTGCCTTTATGGATGAGCAGAACGGTGATTCACGTGTTCGCGACAACAAGATCGTGGTTGCGCGGCAGTGGTCGAGTGAAGCGGACAAAATCAAAGGATCATTCGCTCTGGCCAAGGCTCTTGCCGAAAAAGCGATTGCCCATAAAAAGAAGCAAAAAGCGAAAGCTTAGGGGCGAATACCGCGCGCTGTCACATAGGCCAAAGTGATGCAGACAGTGATGCCAATCGCGACTGGTAGGGGCGTGCCATCAAACGCAAGGCCAATGGGGGCCGCGATCAGAACAGAACCAACGGTAGCGGAGCCTTGTAAAAGCGATGCCGCAAACCCCGCGATGTGCCCAAGCGGTTCCATGGCCAATGCATTCAGGTTTCCCAATGTAAGGCCCACGATAAAAAACACCGATGTGGTCCAGATTACATAGATCACAAAGCTGTTTGCTGGGCTCAACAGCCAAACTGCAATCGTAACGGCCGATATTGCGATCTGTCCCAGTAGGGCCGTTGATATGACCCGCTGCATGCCCAGTTTGACGACGATTTTGGAGTTAAGAAACGATGCGCTTGCGGCTAACACCGCGATCAAGGCGAACCAATACGGGAACTGAGACACCTGTCCGTAAACATCAGCAAAAACCTGTTGCGTCGAACTTAGGGCGGCGAAAAGACACGCATAAATAAGGGTTTGTGTCATGATCGACCGTCTCACAACACTGAGAGACACCATTTCACGAAAGGCCGCGGCCAATGAGGTAAAGGCGAGGGGCCGCTTTTGGACAAGTGTCTCGGGTTGCCGGATTAAAAACCAAAGGCTGGTCAAAATGCTGAAAACAGCGAAGGCGGCAAATAGGCCACGCCATCCGGTAAAGCCTACAATGACGGCGCCAATAGAAGGGGCAATCGCCGGCACAAGAGCGAAGACCATCATGATCAGTGACATCAGTCGCGCCATTTCGCGGCCAGATGTTTGGTCGCGGACGATGGCCATTGCAACAACCCGCGCGGCAGATGCACCAAGTCCCATGGTGACGCGGGTGATTAGCAAAAGGGTAATCTCAGTTGTGCAGATCGCGACCATGCAGGACGCGACATAAAGCACTGCACCAAAGATCAACGTGGGACGACGGCCAAACCGATCTGCCAAAGGCCCCACGAAAAATGTACCAATGCCCATGCCGAACACAAACGCAGTGATCGTCAGTTGGGCATTATTCGGATTACTTGGCGTCAGGCTTTGCGCAATATCTGGCAGTGCTGGCAAAAGCGCGTCGATAGAAAACGCAATCGTTGCCGTCAACATGCCCATCAACGCGATAAATTCGCGAGGACCAAGTGCCTGGGTTGGCCCGCGGCGGGTTTGCGCTTGGCTCATTCGGGTGATGCCAACTGTTCTTTGATGTCGTTGATCACTTGGACCCATAAGTCTGGACCTTGCGCACCGGGAACAGCGTGCTGGTTTGCAACAACAAAAGTGGGCACAGAATTAACACCCATTTTGCGGCTATGTGCATCCCGATCGCGAATGTCTTTTGCATCTTCATCTGTGGCCAGAAGTTTGCGCACGAGGGCTGCGTCCATTTCAACACTGTCAGCAATATCAGCGAGCGTTTCGTGATCTGCGATGTCCCGTCCGTCTTCAAAATAGGCTTTGAAAAGTGCGTGCACCATTGCCGTCTGCTTACCTTCAATGCCTGCCCAATGAATGACACGGTGCGCATCAAGCGTGTTTGGCGTGCGTGTAATGCCCTCGAAATTGATCGTGAGGCCTGCTTTTTCAGCGGCGTCGACAACGGGCGCATAAGCGCGGACGGCACTCTCTTTGCCGCCAAACTTCGTTTCCAGATACTCACGGCGGTCCATGCCAGCGGCGGGCATATCAGGATTTAGCTGAAACGGATGCCACTCGATTGTGAATGGGTGGTCAGGCACCTCTGCCAGTGCTTTGAACAGATGCGTTTTGCCGATGTAACACCAAGGGCAAATTGGGTCGGATATGATATCAAGCTTAACCACGGGCATCTCCTTTACGAGGCACTGGCGATGAGTTGCGTGGTGTTTGGCAGGGAAGCGGGGCGAATGTAAAGCGGGCAAACCAATTGAACAGGGGCCTGTGCAACTTTGCAAAGCATGTTGTTGCCAGCGGTTGTTAGCGTGGGCTATAGGCTTTTCATGACTGATTTACCTGCAAAATCCCTGATCCAAATCGCCCGTGAAAGTGGTGAGAATGCCGCGCCCGAACCTGTTGATCTTGGATCTCGGGTACGAGAGTTGCGCAAAGCGCGCGGTTGGACCCTTGAACAAGCAGCAAATCAGGCGGGATTGGCGCGCTCGACCCTGTCAAAAATTGAGAACGGGCAGATGTCGCCTACATACGAGGCGCTTAAAAAGTTGGCGATTGGGCTGGAAATTTCTGTCCCACAACTCTTCACGCCACCGGTGAAGGGACAGGTAAACGGCCGCATGGCGATCACCAAAGAGGGCGAGGGTGCCCTCACAATTACCACGACCTACGAGCATGAGTTGCTTTCAGCCTCTCTCACCAAAAAACAAATGCTGCCATACCGCGCGCGGGTTCGTGCGCGGACCCTTGATGAGTTTGACGGATGGGTGCGCCATGATGGTGAGGAGTTTTTGTACGTTCTTACAGGAACAATTCGCCTTTTTACGGAGTTTTACGAGCCCGTTGAGATGCGCCGCGGCGATAGCGCATATTATGATGCTGCAATGGGGCACAACGTGATCTCAACCAGTGAGGACGATGCAACGATCTTGTGGGTAACATCGCTGGCCTAAAGCCCGCGTCACCCGACGTGTTGTGAATTCTCAGTTGGCGGCGTGGCAATCACCAGATCAAGCTGCTCTGATGTTTCGGTGATCAACAGCTCGTTCACGCGCGCAAGATACAAAACCAACTTGTCACGATCATGGGGCAGAAAGCGCATACTGCTGATATCTGTGGCGGGAAAGTAGCGGTTAATTGTGGGAATATCGTCTGGCGTCAAAATCATCGGGAACCTCGGCAACTGTTTACCTGTTCAGGCTAAGTCCGCAGGGGTTAAGAATTGGTGGATGTTTGCGCGTTATTTTGAGAACAGTTTTGCAAACAATGGCATGGCGAGCACGACTGTCACCAGCTGAACAAGTATGAACGCTGGCACGCCTTCTGGTGCAATCCCTGCGAATGTATCGGAGAGGCCGCGCGCAATTGTAACGGCGGGGTTGGCAAAGCTTGTAGATGACGTGAACCAATACGCGCCGGTTATATAGAGTGCGACAAGTGTCGGAACGGCTTCTGGTTTACTGCGTAAGCCCCCAAAAACCACAAACAACAAACCGAACGTCGCGATCCCTTCTGATATCCATTGCGAGACACCTGTCCGCACGGTGCTTGAGAGTTGGAAGACCGGAAGTTCAAAAATTAAGTGCGTCAGCCAAACCCCTGCAATTGCGCCACTTATTTGCATTAGAGCAAAGCCCGCTGCAGCGTTACGCGATATTTCTTTACGCAAATAAAAGGCGAGCGTAACAGCAGGATTAAAATGTGCACCAGAGATCGGTCCAAGCACGGTAATGATGACATAGAGGATACAGCCCGTGGCGATTGCATTTGCCAAAAGAGCCAGAGCGATTGAGCCGTTTGACAGCGTCTCGGCCATAATGCCAGAGCCAACAACACCAATCAGCAAGAACGCCGTACCAAGTGCCTCGGCAGAGAGTTTGCGCCATAGATCGGGATCAGTGAAAGTATGCATCTACGTCGGGTCCCTGCGTTCTGTGAATTTGAGCCTACGCCCTAAAAAACGACTTTACCGACAGTTTTGACGGGTATTGTCACGGCTTTGGTTGCCAATCGTGCCGGAGTGCAGGCAGTGACCGCGCAAATCGCGAGTAGTGTTATAAAAAGGCGCATTTGTGTTGCTTTCGATGTCTTGACGCCTCGCGTGTACCCATAGGGGCGCAAGGCGTCTAGTTACTTTAGCTCGTTCAGTCGGCCTCAAACCACCAAACATCGGGCTGCCAACCAATCCAGTCACCATAGATGGGTAGGCTTTCAGGGTATTTCAGTTCCTTGGCGTGGGCGATGCGGCTGATGTTGAACTGGTAGATCGGTATGACAAAGCGCCCTGTGGTCAAGATACGGTCCAATGCCCGAACGGCTGCCAAAAACTCTTCGCGGCTTGCGGAATTCAGCATCTTGTCAATCATCGCTTCTGCGGCGGGACTATTCATGCCCATCCAATTGCGGCTGCCGGGTTCGGTGATCCCATCAGCGCCCCAATATGCGTATTGCTCGGTACCTGGCGACAGGGACAGACCGCGGCGATAGTAGGTCATGTCAAAATCATAATTGGTAGTACGGTCTTTGTACTGCGCCCCATCAACGGTTGTGACTGTCGGGGTGATGCCAACACGCTCAAGCGCTTTTGTATAAAGCTCGATGATCGCGATATTCTCAGATGATCCTGATTTTAGCAGAATCTCAAAAGTGAAAGGCGTGCCGTTTGCATCAACGAGGACACCTGTATCATCAACGGAATATCCAGCACTTTTAAAGTTCTGCAAGGCTTTCCTAATGTTGCGCCGATTGGCTTCTGAGCCGTCGCTGACGGGTAGGGCGTATCCCTCAAGAGCGCCGGGTAAAAGCTCGTCCGCGAAGGGGGTTAAGAACTCTTTTACCAAACCATCTGCGGGGCCTTCCTTCATGCCCAATATCGAATTTGAGTAGTAGCTGGTGATGCGCGGCTGCTTGCCATCCGTCATAGCGTTGTTGATGAATTCAAAGTTAAACGCATGAAGCAGAGCGTCGCGCACACGCCAGTCTTGGAACGCCTCACGACGGGTATTCATGACAAAACCTGTGATACCCGAGGGCCGCTCATGAGGCAGCACTGACTTCACCACATCGCCCGCGTCAATTGCTGGGAAGGCGTACTGCTGGTCCCATTTTTGCGCGTTAAATTCGCGGTTTGAGTTCAAAACACCTGCTTTGAACGCCTCGAACTGCGCAGTTCCATCCCCGAAAAACTCCATACGCACTTCATCAAGGTTCATGGTGCCACGGCGGAATGGCAGGTCTTTGCCCCAATAATCATCGTTGCGTTTCATCACCACAACGCGGCCTGCCTCATATTGATCCACAACATAAGGAGAAGTTGTGATCGGCACGATATCCAGACTGCTGTCGGCGAAATCAACGCCCTCCCATTGGGACTTTTTCAATATGGGACGCATGCCCGCGATCAACGCAAGTTCGCGATTTGCTTCATTGAACGTAAACTTCAATGAAAGTTTACCGGTTTTTTCGGCACTTTCGATTTTTTCCCAAAGCCCATGGTAACGCGGATGCCCGACGGTCCCCAGTGTCTCGTAAGACCAAATCACATCTTCGACCGTAACGGGGGTGCCGTCCGAAAAGCGAGCTTCAGGGCGAAGGGTAAATTCCACCCACTCGCGATTCTCACCTACCTCAATCGATTCGGCGAGAAGCCCATAGAGCGTAAATGGTTCGTCCCAAGAGCGTCCCATGAGGCTTTCCACGCCCAAAAAGCGCAACTGCCACGGTGGACTGCCCTTCAATATATAGGGGTTCAAACTGTCAAAAGTGCCAACTTCCCCCGTAGCGATAGTACCACCCTTGGGAGCATTCGGGTTTGCATAGGGTAGAGACACAAAATCTGGTGGTAATTGCGGCTCACCATACATGGCGATCCCGTGTTTTGGCTCGGCAGCGGCGAATCCCGCGACTGAAACTGCTGTAACTACACCAGCTAACATACCGCTATAATTGAAAATATTTAGTTTCATTTTAGAAACAATCCCCGATCAACCATGTTTGATTGCTATTTGACCGCAACCACCGCGCTAACACAACGCAAACATTTCTGCTTGGCGCGCCTTAGCGAAACAGATATACAAGTGTCACTGCTCGATAGGTTTCTTGCCTGTATGAAACCTGCCTCAATAACTTACGCCAGCTTCGTGCTGGCGTTTTTTTTGGCCAATCGGTTTTATCCGCAGTCCGTCAACACAACAATCCGGGAGGGTGAAGGCCATTACACTGGCATTTCGCACTCGCAGCATTATGGTGGCCTTAACACTTTGGCAAGGAGCATTCACGAATGGCAATTGTTACGGATTTGACGCGCAAAACAGCGGTAATTACTGGATCAAACTCTGGTATCGGGCTTGGCGTGGCAAAGGAATTGGCGCGCGCTGGCGCGAATGTTGTGCTTAACAGCTACACAAATAACGATGAAGATCACGCCTTGGCCCAATCCATCGCGGATGAGACAGGTGTCTCCGCGAAATATATTCAGGCGGATATGTCCAAGGCGGACGAGTGTCGCAAGCTGATCGCGGAGGCGGGCGCCTGCGATATCTTGGTCAATAACGCCGGCATTCAACACGTAGCCGGTATTGAGGAGTTCTCGACAGACAAATGGGATGCCATCATCGCAATCAACTTGAGTTCTGCCTTTCACACATGTGCCGCCGCGATCACCGGCATGCGCGCGGCAGGGTGGGGGCGCATCATTAATGTGGCGTCCGCCCATGGCTTGACTGCGTCTCCGTATAAATCTGCCTACATTGCCGCCAAACACGGCGTCGTGGGGCTTAGTAAAACCGTAGCTTTAGAAACCGCAGAAGAGCCGATCACCTGTAACGCAGTATGCCCTGGCTATGTGTTGACACCCTTGGTCGAGGCGCAAATTCCCGACACCATGAAGGAATACGATATGAGCCGCGAAGATGTGATTAAAAACGTCATGCTAAAGCGCCAGCCTTCTAAGGAATTTGCAACTGTTGAACAGATGGGCGGCACGATTGCGTTTCTGTGCTCTGATGCGGCAGCCCAAATTACTGGTACGACCATTTCTGTGGATGGTGGCTGGACAGCGTTGTGAGTGGGGCCAAAGCGGGCGGGGCAAGCAAGTCGGTAAACCTCGCGCTACAAGGGGGCGGGGCGCATGGCGCCTTTACTTGGGGCGTTCTGGACCGTCTTTTGGATGAAAAACGGCTGACAATTGCGGCCATCACGGGAACATCTGCAGGGGCCATGAACGGGGCTGCGTTCAAGTCGGGCATGGTCACCGCAGGGCGCGAAGGTGCGCGCGAATACCTTAACTGGCTATAGTCCCAAATTGGGGCAACGGGCGCTAGCGGGTTAAGTGATTGGATGCATGGCTCTGCCGCATCTGTGAGCCGCGCTTTTGAAATGTCGCCGGCCCTTGCGGCCATTGATCTGAGTAGTCGCGTCATGTCGCCCTATGCGCTTGGGCCTTGGTACAAAAACCCGCTGGCCCGCATTGTAGAGGCGTTTCGGTATGACACGGTTTGCGCTAATGAAGGCCCTGCGCTTTTTGTCTGTGCCACAAACGTGCGCAGCGGTAAAATCCGCGTGTTTGACCACGATGACATCTGCCCAGAGGCCATTATGGCAAGTGCCTGCCTGCCGACACTCTTTAAAGCTGTTGAAATATTTGACCCCAACACGGGCCGCGATGAGGCCTATTGGGACGGCGGATATACTGGCAATCCCGCGCTGTTTCCGCTGTTTCAAGGCGCGCTTCCCAGTGACATTGTGGTGGTTAATATCAAGCCGCTGCACCGAGAAGAATTGCCCGTATCCGCGCACGCCATCCAAAACCGAATTAACGAAATCAGCTTCAATTCATCCCTGCTTCGCGAATTACGCGCGATTGAATTTGTGCAGCGGTTGCTGGGGATGGAACGATCAGCGAAAGCACGATGAAGGGGATCAACGTGCATATGATTGCTGATGACCCATTGATGAATGAGCTGAGCGTCGCAACAAAACTACTGCCATCGGGCTATGTTCTGGGGCAACTTAAAGAAGCAGGACAGCGCGCTGCAGATCAGTTTTTAACGGATCACTGGGGCGATGTCGGTGTCAAAAGCAGTGTGGATTTACCAGCAATGTTTAGCTGAAATCTTGTGCTGAACACCCAATGCTATCTTAGGGCTCATCATCGTCCATGTGCGGGTTGTTCAGACCAGAAATCACCACAAAAGCAACAATTGCACCAACGCCCACACCAAGGGCTATCAGCGCATCAAACGCTATCCAAGCGGCGCCAACCAGACCTAACAACAGGACAACAAAGATCACATTTCGAGACATGGGCTAGCCATTTACCGGGGCGGATGGATCTTTAGAATTGGGGTAAACCAAGCCCGCTGAGATAACCAATTTCGCCGCATCTTCAACACTCATTTCAAGCTCGATAACGTCCTCGGTCGGAAAGAACAGCAGAAATCCCGACGTGGGGTTTGGCGTGGTTGGTACGAACACGGACATCATTTTGTCCGCGCCGCCTTTGTCCAAAACCTCTCCCTTGGTTGTGGTCGAGATAAAGCCGATGGCCCAGATACCCTTGCGCGGATATTCAATCAGGCAAGCCTTATCGAAATTTGTATCTGTTTGAGCAAAGATAGTCTCGGCGATTTGTTTAACGCCGCCGTAAATGCTGCGCACCACGGGCGTCCGCTCAACAATGCTTTCGGCCCACCGCAATAGGCTGCGCCCGATGAACCCTTTTGCAAGCCAACCGATGAACACAGTGAAGAGCAGAAACATCACAACGCCAATGCCGCGCACATTGATCTGACGATCAACCTCAAGGCCGAAATAGGTTTGGATCAACCGGTCAGGTTGCCATGAATGGGGCACAAGCGGCAGGACGAACCCATCAATCCAGCCCACAACTGTCCAGATCAGCCAAATGGTCAACCCGATCGGTGCGATAACCACCAGACCCGTCAGAAAATTCGACCGTATGCGCGAGAAAGGACCAACACGGCGGGGCGGAAGATCAGGAGAGAACGGGTCAGTGTTTGGCATATGATCTGCTCGTAAAACGGGGTGTTGAAAACATAGCTAGGCTATGCGCCTTGCGGATACAACGGGCAGCGCCAACATAACGGCGCCCTAACTGCGTTATATTGTTGCGCTGCTTATTTCCTTGGCAATCTGTGCGGCCAGGCGCGCATTGTTGCGCACCAGCGCAATGTTGGCAGTCAGGGATGCACCGTCCGTTAACTTCAGTATCCGACCCAACAAGAACGGGGTTACTTTCTTGGCTATAATGTTTTGCGCCTCGGCCTCGGCAAGGGCCTGTTCAATGATTGGATGCAGCACGTTCTGTGGAATTTCCGCCTCTTGTGGGATTGGGTTCGCAATCAATTGTCCGCCGGGCACGTTCATTTGCATGCGCATCAGATGGGCTGCAGCGATCTGTGCGGCGCTATCCATCCGCAAAGGCGCGGCAATGTCAGAAGTCGCTGACCAGAACGCGGGCAGGTAATCTTGACCAAACGCGATGACGGGCACCCCAAGCGTTTCGAGAACCTCCATCGTTTTTGGCAAGTCCAGAATGGCCTTTGCGCCGGCGGCAACAACTGTGACCGGCGTTTGGGCCAACTCGTGCAGGTCGGCTGAAATATCAAAGCTGTGCTCGGCGCCGCGGTGCACACCGCCAATACCGCCCGTTGCAAAAACGCTGATACCCGCCAGGCGAGCACCGATCATAGTGGCCGCAACAGTTGTAGCGCCTGTCCCACCTGTTGCGATGCACGCGGCCATATCCGCGCGGCTCAGCTTGGCGACGTTTTTTGCCTGACCAAGCGCATTGAGTTGATCGGCATTCAGACCGATATGAAGCGTGCCATTCATCAATGCGATTGTTGCTGGGACGGCACCGTTTTGGCGCACGACATCCTCAACACCGCGGGCGACCTCAATGTTTTGGGGGAAGGGCATGCCATGGGTAATGATGGTGCTTTCAAGAGCAACGATAGGCTGGCCGGCTTTGCGGGCAGACGCAACTTCATCGGAAAAAATCATAGGAACAGTCATTTATGTGCGCCTCCGGCGGGGATATTTTGAACAAAAGAAATTATAGCCCCGAAACGTAATGGGCCGCCGCAGCAAGCCCATCGGTTAAGGCATTTTCGGGCGAGCGGCCTGCAAGTTCGGCTGCAATATGGGCGGCCATGAACGTATCCCCCGCACCTGTGACGCGCATTTGGGGCACTTTCGGTGGGGTGGCAGACCAGATTTGGCCACTCTCGCCGAAGGCGGCTTGGCGGGCACCATCTGTTACCAGAACGCGTGTCGCTCCTTTTTCCGCCAATGCCTCAGCACCGCTTTTTGCATCGCTCAGTTTTTGTTGGGTCAGCAGTTCGGCTTCCTCAAGGTTGACGTAAATCGTGGCCTTGGGGTGGGTGAGTAATGGCGTCAGCCGCATGACTTTGCCCGGTGAGGCAGGCGCGATGCGCAGGTCCGCATCTTTGAAACACGCATCACTTGCGATTTGAGTAAGTAGACTTTCCGTAAGGTTGCCATCAAGTGCGATCACACCACCGTAAGGTTTCAATGCGCTGCCGAGTGTTCCGTCCTTCAAAGGGGTCAGAACTGCGCCTCCCGCTCCCTCAAGCGAATGCGCATCTGCAATCGCTGCGATCAAACCATTTGCGCCTTCAATCGCCATATACCGATCTGTTGGCAGATCTTTAGGACGATAGAGTTGCGTTGTGTCCATGCCCATTGTGGCGCAAGCGCGGACCAGCTCGTTGCCTTCTTCATCTGCGCCAACTGCACTGAGCAACACAGGTTTCAGGTCAAAACGCGCAAGCGTCATTGCAATATTAAGGGCGACACCACCAGGAAGGCGCGTGATCCGGCCGGGCCGGTCGTTGCCAGTAACCATCTCCTGGTCATGGCGCCCAATGATATCCCACAAAACGGATCCGATGCATAAAATCTGTGTCATGCCGTGCGATATAGGCGATCACTCTGGCGTCTGAAAGGTCAATGCCGCCCAAAGCGTATCCCAAACCGCGTTTGTCTTCACCTGCCGCTCATTAGAGGGCACGCGCAATGTCACAGCGTCCAAAAGATAGGTGGTATCAGGCTGTAACATGATTTCAGCGACGCCATTTTCGTTGGTTCGGGTTGTTGTGATTTCGACTGTATCATCTGCTGCACGGGCAAAAATCTCGATCTGCCTGTCAGGTTGCGGCGCGCCGTTCAAAAGCAGTTGGACGGGCAGCGGAGTATTGGGGGAAAACTGATAAGGGTTGGCCAGGGCCACCAGTTCGGTCTCAAGACCCATCACCGCGTCTTGGCCATTACAACTGCCGACGCAGGCAAGCATTTTCACGTGACGGGTGTAGGCTTCAACAAAATCGGTCTCGGGCAAGCCGCGGGTATCATGGCGGATTTTGATGTCAGGGAAATCTTTATGATCGGCAAAGGCCTGAAATTTCTCCCACTCTTTATAACTCAGCGTCGAAACTGTGCTTTCATAACCGATGACTTGAAGACCTGCTGGCTGGTCTGGCAGGCTAAGGGCAGGGCGGTCGCCGATCGTACCGGGTACGCGCTTAAGGCCATCTGTGCTTAAGACATCAAAGCCGGTGAAGCTGCGAGGGTTGTAAATAAGTCCACCTCCCACAAAATTCTGCCCATTTTTAAGTTCGGCGGTGAGTGTTTCGCCGGTTTCTACTTGAAACTCGTCAGCATCCAGCCACACTTCGTGGGGCAAAGCTGCACTGGAACAGCAAAAATAAGTAAGAAGGCTAAGACTAATGAGATTTTTCATGTGGCTAAAGGTGTTGGTTTTGCTGGCGGTGTCAACCGTTGCAAGCGCCCATGAGGTGAACCCCACCGTGGCGGATCTGACGATTTCAGAGGGTGAAGTGACCCTTGAGTTGGGCGGAAATTTTGAGAGTTTTCTTGCCGGGATTGACCTGTCCACGGTGGAAAACACCGATGATGCAGCAAACGCCGCGGATTATGATGCGTTGCGCGCCCTAAGCGTTGAGGCCTTTGAAACACGTGTCCGCGATCAGTTCGACACAGTTGTCCAAAACATCCTTGTTGAGCTGGGTGGTGAGACAGGTGTCCTCACGCTTAATTCTGTTGAAGTTCAAGACCTTAGAGATCTTGAGTTGCCACGCTTGACACAGGTGTCCGCAACCATCGCAAACCCTGAAAACGCCCCTGTTCAAGTTGGATTGTCGCAGAAGTACGGCCAACTGATCCTGCGCCAACAAGGGGCAGGTGAGAACGGTTTTGCAGGCCTTTTGGGGGCAGGTGAAATGTCGCCAATTCTAACTGCGGCTGGTGGGCAATCCGAGGGCGCGTGGGACACATTCGTGCGCTATATCCCCGTGGGCATCGAACATATCGTCCCGCTTGGCCTTGATCACATTTTGTTTGTTCTGGGTCTTTTCTTCCTTGCAGCGCGCCTGAAGCCGCTTTTGTGGCAAGTCAGCGCGTTCACATTGGCGCACACTGTGACATTAGCCTTGGGCGCGACTGGTGCGGTAACAATTGACCCCTCAATTGTTGAGCCGTTGATCGCGCTTTCAATCGTTTATGTGGCCGTTGAGAACATCTTTACGGATGGGCTAAGCCGCTGGCGTCCGGCGCTCATTTTTGCGTTCGGCTTGTTGCACGGTTTGGGCTTCTCGACAGTTCTGGGCGTCTACGGCATTCCGGAAGGTCAGTTCTTGCCAGCGCTGATCGGCTTTAACATCGGGGTCGAGCTTGGCCAGCTGATCGTGATTGCTGTTGCTTTTGCGCTTGTCGGATATTGGTTCCGCGACAAAACATGGTACCGCCCTGTGATTGCTATTCCTGCCAGCCTGGGCATTGCGATCATCGGTGCGTACTGGGTGCTTGAACGGACCGTCCTCTAAGCCTTTCTCTACGCCGGTCGAAATTTCGATCTAGCACCTATAATATGGGGCTTGTGCTGGTTGGAGTGCTGGGTTAAACGCCCAGCATTTCAACTCCGCATGCGGGGATGGGCCATGTGCAGGGAGACATCCTGCAAAGGTCCGCCGGTTGAGACATTTGTCTCTTCCCCCGCTGAGGCTAAACCGGAAAGGATACGGACATGGCCGTCGATTTCACCATGCGTCAGCTCTTGGAAGCAGGCGTACACTTTGGTCACCAGACACAGCGCTGGAATCCACGTATGCAAGAGTTCATTTATGGCTCACGCAACGGCATCCACATTATGGATCTCACACAAACCGTCCCAATGCTCGACGCGGCTCTGAACGCTGTTCAGGAAACTGTCGCAAAAGGCGGTCGCGTGCTTTTCGTTGGTACCAAGCGTCAGGCACAGCGCCCGATTGCTGAAGCTGCTGAGAAATGCGCACAGTACTACATGAACCACCGTTGGTTGGGCGGCACGCTCACAAACTGGCAGACTGTTTCCAAGTCTATCGCACGTTTGAAAGCCATCGACGAAGCATCTGAGCGTGGCTTTGAAGGCCTCACAAAGAAAGAGCGTCTCGGCATGGAGCGTGAGCAGGGCAAACTGCAAGCGTCCTTGGGTGGTATCCGCGAAATGGGCGGTGTTCCTGATCTGCTTTTCGTCATCGACGTGAAAAAAGAAGACCTGGCAATTGCCGAAGCGAAAAAGCTTGGCATTCCGGTTGTTGGCATCGTTGACACAAACTGCTCACCATCAGGCGTTGACTACATCGTTCCAGGCAACGACGACGCGGCACGCGCGATTACACTGTATTGCGATCTGGCTGCACGCGCGGCTCTGAAAGGCATGAGCGCACAGATGGGTGCTGCGGGCATCGACCTTGGCGCAATGGAAGAGGCATCTGTTGAAGAAGCTCTTGCAGAAGCACCAGCGGACGCACCAGCAGAAGCGTAAGCTTTACACATGTGTTGAACATCTACGGGGCACGCGACGGGAAACCACAGCCTCGTAGATATATCTTTTTTATACTTAGGAGAGACTTGAGATGGCAATCACTGCTCAACTCGTCAAACAACTGCGTGAAACATCCGGCGCAGGCATGATGGACGCTAAGAAAGCGCTGACTGAAACCGATGGTGACATGGAAGCGGCAATGGACTGGCTTCGCACCAAAGGTCTTGCAAAGGCGGCGAAGAAATCTGGCCGTACGGCTGCTGAAGGTCTTGTTGCTGTTGCTGTTAAAGCCGGTAAAGGTATCGCAGTTGAAGTGAACTCTGAGACTGACTTTGTTGGCAAAAACGCTGACTTCCAAGCTATGGTTGGCAACATTGCTACCGCAGCTTTGGGTGTGTCTGACGTTGATGCGCTGAAAGCGGCTGAAATCGACGGAAAAACTGTTGAAACAACCGTAAATGACGCGATTGCGACAATTGGTGAGAACATGTCGGTGCGCCGCATGGGTGTTCTTGAAGGTGCGCATGTTGCGACATACGTCCACAATGCTGTTGCAGATGGCATGGGGAAAATCGGCGTCTTGGTTGCGCTGAGCGGCGATAACGAGGCGTTCGGCAAGCAGGTTGCGATGCACATCGCGGCGGTCAACCCAGCGTCTCTTTCAGAAGCTGATCTGGACCCAGCCGTTGTTGAAAAAGAGAAAAACGTCCAAATGGATATCGCTCGTGAGAGCGGCAAGCCAGAAGCTGTGATCGAAAAAATGATCGTTGGCCGGATGAAAAAGTACATGTCAGAAGTGACATTGCTGAACCAACAATTCGTTGTAAACCCAGACCTGACAGTTGCTGAAGCAGCCAAAGAAGCTGGCGTTGAGATCACTGGCTTCTCACGTTTGGAAGTTGGCGAAGGCATCGAGAAAAAAGTAGAAGATTTCGCTGCTGAAGTAGCAAAAACTGCTGCTGGTAGCTAATACAACCGCTTCATCGGTTGATACAGAAATAGAGGAGGGCGCCCAGATGTGGCGCCCTTTTTTTGTAGCTAAAAAAGTTAGGTCGCTATTTGCGCAAATAATCTGCTGCCGCGTGCAGTGCCAACTCGTAGCCGTACGCGCCAAAGCCGCAGATCTGTCCCACAGCGACGGGTGCGATATGCGAAGTATGGCGGAAGTCTTCACGGGCGTGAATGTTCGACAGATGCAGCTCAATCACAGGAACCTCAACAGACGCAATCGCATCGCGCAGCGCGATTGATGTATGCGTATAGGCACCAGCGTTCAGAATGATCAGATCGTGGGTGCTTTTTGCAGCGTGGATTGCGTCGATCAACACACCTTCATGGTTCGACTGCTGAAAGCTTAACTCAAACCCGAACGAATGCGCCAACGTCAAACAATTGGCCTCAATATCCTTTAGCGTCATCGCGCCGTAAACCTCGGGCTGCCGTGTGCCCAACAAGTTAAGGTTTGGGCCGTTCAGGATAAGAAGTGATGCCATTGGACTGCTTTCGTTTTGTTGCCTACGATTAGCCTAGTTATACAAAGCGATGCAACCAATGGATACTGTCAGACTAATATCCTAGCCATATCCATGCCTTACGTTCCTTACTTGAATCAAAATATTGGACCAGTATGTATGACATTAACATAATACTGATTATACGATATACAGATGTCTAAAAAAGGCGATGTAAGAAAGCCCTACACCGCCCATGTCAATTCGCTAACAATCCGTTATTCGAAGGTCCGACCTTCAGGTCCAGACATATCGAACCCGAATGCACGCGCCACTGTGAAGATATCTTTGTCCCCACGACCGCACATGTTCATCACCAGCAAATGGTCTTTCGGAAGCTCTGGCGCGATCTTCATCACATGGGCCAAGGCGTGTGATGGCTCGAGTGCAGGAATAATACCTTCCCGCTCACAGCTGAACTTGAACGCTTCAAGCGCTTCTTTATCGGTGATGCTGACATATTGCGCACGACCAATGTCATGAAGCCACGCATGCTCAGGACCGATACCTGGGTAATCCAGACCCGCAGAAATCGAAAACCCCTCAAGGATTTGTCCATCGTCGTCTTGCAGCAAATAAGTGCGGTTTCCGTGCAGCACACCTGGGCGACCGCCCGTCAATGACGCACAATGCTCCATCTTTGCGTTTACGCCCTTGCCGCCCGCCTCAACACCGATGATGTTGACGCTCTCATCATCAAGGAACGGGTAAAACAGCCCCATCGCATTTGACCCACCACCGATCGAGGCAATCACAGTATCAGGCAAGCGCCCTTCGGCTGCGTCCATTTGTTCGCGTGTTTCTTTGCCGATGATTGATTGAAAATCACGGACCATCGCAGGATACGGGTGCGGTCCCGCCACGGTGCCAATGCAGTAAAACGTATCGCGCACATTGGTAACCCAATCACGCAGTGCATCATTCATGGCATCCTTCAATGTACCACGGCCTGAGGTTACAGGCACCACTTCGGCGCCCAAAAGCCGCATACGGAATACGTTAGGCGCTTGGCGTTCCACGTCGTGTGCGCCCATATAAACAACGCATTTAAGACCAAACTTTGCGCAAACGGTCGCTGTTGCAACACCGTGCTGTCCTGCTCCGGTTTCGGCAATAATGCGCGTTTTGCCCATCCGGCGCGCCAAAATAATCTGGCCCAAAACGTTGTTAATTTTGTGTGCGCCTGTGTGGTTCAGCTCGTCACGCTTGAGGTAAATTTTAGCGCCACCAAGGGCCTCGGTCATGCGCTCTGCGAAATAAAGCGGCGACGGGCGACCTACGTAATGGGTCCAAAGGTCATGCATCTCGGCCCAAAAACTATCGTCGGTTTTGGCGTTCTCGTACTGCGCTTCAAGTTCGAGGATTAGTGGCATAAGCGTTTCAGAAACAAACCGCCCCCCGAAATCACCAAAACGGCCATTCTCGTCAGGCCCGTTCATAAAGCTGTTAAAAAGTTCAGTCATCGGTCTGTTCCTTTAGCTATGGGCCGCATCGGCAAGGGATTTTACAAAGCTCAATACATCTGCGGGCGCATCGCCCCGGCCAATCCGTTCAACGATGGCTGAGCCTACAACAGTACCGTCGGCGATCGCCGCAATATCGCGTGCAGCTTCGGGTGTTTTAACGCCAAACCCAACAATAACGGGCAAATCTGTAGACGCTTTGATGCGGTCAACTTCTGGTTTTACATCAGCAGCTTGGACAGCCGCAGTGCCGGTTACACCGGTCATCGAGACATAATAGACAAAGCCAGAAGTGTTCTGCAGCACTTTGGGCAAACGCGCAGCATCAGATGTAGGGGTCGCGAGACGGATAAAGTTCAGGCCAGCGTCTTGGGCAGGCAAGCAAAGCTCCACGTCTTCTTCTGGCGGCAAGTCCACAATAATCAGCCCATCGATACCAGCCTCTGACGCGGCGGCAAGAAACGTATCAACGCCCATCGAATAGATCGGATTGTAATAGCCCATCAGAACGATTGGGGTCGTCTGGTTTGTCTCACGGAATTTAGTCGCAATTTGCAGCGTTTTGGTGAGGGTTTGCCCCCCTGCCAACGCGCGCTGGCCCGCCAACTGGATCGTGGAGCCATCGGCCATCGGATCTGTAAATGGCACGCCAAGCTCAATAATATCGACGCCCGCATCGGGCAGCCCCTGCATCACCTCAAGCGAAGTTTCATAATCCGTATCACCGGCCATGACATAGGCGACGAATGCCTTTTGGTTCTGGGTTTTGAGACGGGCAAATGTGTCGTCGATGCGTGTCATGTGGCTTCTCTCGTTTTGCGTTACGTCTTATTGAACGGTCTTTGGCAAGGACGCAATCGCTTGCACACAAATCTGCCAAATCTATCGCGGTTTTGGGGTATTTCAGAGGGGCTGTTAGGTGACGCGGCGTGTGATCTTGAACTCTGGGCTATCCCATAGCCGATCATTCATCACGTGCTCCAATATTTCGGTGGCGCGGATCACATCTGCCTCATCGAGATAAAGCGGTGTGAAGCCAAAGCGCATGATGTTTGGCGCGCGGAAATCACCGATCACATCTTGTGCGATCATGGCCTGCACGATCGCGTAGCCCTCGGGGTGAGAGAAAGAGACTTGGCTGCCTCGTTCGGCACCGTTGCGAGGGCTTGCAAGCTGCAAATCAGGGCAGCGCGCCTCAACCTGAGCAATGAAAAGCTCGGACAATTCAAAACTGGCACGGCGTAGGTCCTGCATATCGACATCGTCCCAGGCCTCAAGGGCTTTTTCCAAAGCGCTTAATTGCAATACCGGTGGCGTCCCAACGCGCATCCGCTCGATCCCCTCCGCAGGTCTGTAAGACGGCTCAAACGCAAAAGGCGCATCATGCCCCAGCCAACCGCTTAGCGCGGGATCAATTTTCGGGATCAAATCGGGACGCACGTAAATGAACGCGGGCGCGCCCGGCCCCCCGTTGAGGTATTTGTAGCTGCATCCAACCGCAAAGGCGCAACCGCTGGCCTCAACATCCACTGGCACGGCCCCTGCACTATGGGCCAAATCCCACAACATCACCGCACCCGCGTCATGGGCCGCATCGCTTACGGTCTGCATGTCATGCATCCGGCCTGTGCGGTAATCCACTTGGGTGATCATCGCCACAGCAACGTCACATGTCATGGCATCAGTCACATCTTCGGGCGCTACAATGCGCAACTCATGCCCCTGCCCCAAATGTTTGATCAGCCCTTCCGCCATGTAGATGTCAGATGGAAAGTTACCGCTATCTGTCAAAATGACTTTTCGGTCAGAATTAAGGTTTAGCCCGGCTGCCAACGCCTGATATACTTTTATAGAAAGCGTATCGCCCATGGTGACACTGCCCGCAGGCGCGCCGATCAATGCAGCAATTTTGTCACCGACGCGCGCGGGTTGCGCCATCCAGCCATCGACGTTCCAGCCTTTGATCAAATGCGCGCCCCATTGATCCACCGCCGCGGTTCTTAGCGCCTCATCAACACCACGCGGTAACGGGCCAAGGGAGTTGCCATCAAGGTAAATCATACCTTCAGGCAGATGAAACCGATTCTTTACGGGCAAGCGGACGGGCGTGTTTGTCATCAGGTTCTCACCTTACGTCTTGGGCTATTCGTTGCCAACAAAGCAGGTGGTAAGCGCACTTTGCGGGTCTTTCAGCCCTTCAATGACTGAGAAATGATCATGGGTGCCGTCAATGTGCAAGGTGATCTCTATGTCAAAACCTGACCACACGTTATGCAGGAGGCGTGCTTGCCGAATGAACTCTGGCCGCTCGCCCCCGCCAACCCATGCGGTCATCCGCGCTGCCCTATGCGGGTCTTTCAGTGCGGCACTTTCTTGGCGGACCTCACCAGGATCGAGGGCAAGCTTATGGTTCATTTCCGTACGCATAATGGGACGCAAATCATGAAGGCCGCTGATTGAAACGCAGCCTTCAGCACGCTCCATCACGTCTGCTGCCAAGGGCGTATCTTCACACATCATGCGGCTAACCAAATGCCCACCAGCGGAATGACCGGCCAGACGAATTGGCCCAGACACTAACTGAGCTGCCGATGAGATTGCGCGCCCAATCTGTGCTGTCATCTGCGAAATACGGGCGTCGGGTGCCAAAGTATATTGCGGCAAACACACGGCCCAACCTCGCTGACGTGCACCTTCTGCAAACTGTGACCAGTCGGATTTCCCGGTCCGCAGCCAATAGCCACCGTGAACAAACACTGCCAACCCTTTGGGCTGTGCCTCTGGCCAGAAAATATCTAAACGCTCGCGCGGATCAGAGCCGTATGAATGTTCGTTCCACTGTACGCCGCTTGCGCGGTAGGCTGCACCATCGGCCTTCCACATCACCGGAAAAGCGTCTGATCCCGCAACATACGCCATATTGGCATAGGCATCATCCCAGTCAGTTTTCGTGCTCATGTGATGCTCCCCGCGCTATTTGTCGGGTATCTATGCACGAGGTCACAGAAGATGGAAATGCCGCGCAGAGTAATTTGAGCTACCCAAAACTGAAGGGGCTCAGTTTTGGCGGCGACCGACTTGACGGCATAAGATGATTACGGGGATCAACCCCAACGCGGCAATCACAAGAGACGGAACTGCGGCACCTTCCAGGCGCTCGTCCGAAGCAAGCCTGTAGGCCTGAACGGCTAGCGTATCAAAATTAAAGGGCCGCATGATCAGGGTGGCAGGAAGCTCTTTCATCACGTCAACGAAAACGATGACCAGCGCCGTCAGTAGGCTTGGCTGCAAAATAGGCACATGCACGCGGCGCACCGTCGCCAAAACCCCTTGCCCCAAAACACGTGAGGCAGAATCCATGTTGGTGCTGACCGCGGCAATACCACCCTCATACGCGCCAAGCGCGGCGGCGGAAAAGCGGATCATATACGCCCCGACCAAAAGCCAGATCGAACCGGTAACGAGCAGCCCTGTTGAGATACCAAACTGCGCGCGCATCGCCGCATCGAGCGCGTTATCAAAGGCAGCGAATGGCACGATCAGCCCCACTGCAATAACGCCGCCGGGCACAGCGTAGCCCAATCGCGCCGCATAAAGACTGCTGCGGGTTAAAAAGCTTGGGGCCACGCGCTGGATTGAGCCAAGCACGATCGCGCCCAACACCGTCAAGCCCGCCGCCGTTCCTGCAAGTGTGAGCGAGTTGCTTGTAAATGCCAGATACCGCCTGCCAAACAGATTTTGCTCGGAACCGATCGCCATCGTCAAAAGGGCGACCGTGGGAATGATGACACCGAACAGCACAGGCAGCACACAGAACGCCGTAGCCGCTACATTCGCGCCACCGCTTAATGGAATGCGAGCAAGGCGTTGGCCTACGCGGGCGCTGTCGTATCTGGCAGCGCCCCGGCTGGTACGTTCAAGAATTGCCAAGAACAGCGCAATGACCAAAAGCCCAAGCGCAAGCTGTGCAGCAGCCGCACGGTCAGCCAAAGTGAACCAGCTTGTGTAAATGCCCGTAGCAAATGTTTGCACACCAAAATAGCTGACAGTTCCGAAATCAGCGATTGTCTCCATGGCTGCGAGAAGCACGCCAGAGGCAATCGCCGGCCGCGCCATGGGAATGCACACAGTGCGAAAGGCATTCCACGGGCTGCGTCCCAAAGCACGTGCGGCATGAAATGTTGTCGCCCCCTGCCCCAAAAAAGCAGCGCGCGCGAGCAGGTAAACGTAGGGGTATAGCACCAGCGTCAACATCACCGTTGCCCCACCTAAACTGCGAATTTCGGGAAACCAGTAGTCACGCGGGCCAAGGCCCGTTACGGCGCGCAAGGTAGATTGAACAATGCCCGGGTGGTCCAGCAAATGCGTGTAGGCATAAGCCAACACATAGGCGGGAAACGCCAAGGGCAGCACCAGGGCAATCTCAAAAATACGTCTGCCGCGGAATTCGGTCATGCTGACAAGCCACGCAGTGCCTGTTCCCAAAACGAATGTGAAAAAACCAACCAAAGACACCAACCACAAGGTGGTGCCAGCATAATTCAACAGAACCGTATCAAAAAGGGCGGCAAGCGTGTCTGTCGATCCCGAAAACGCAGCCACAAGCACACCCAGATGCGGCAGCGCAAAGAGCACCCCAAGGGTCAACGCCAAGCCAGTTAGGATTTTCTCGCCAGCTGATTTTGGCCGCTTTGCCATAGAGCTTTCCCTCAACACCGTTCTTCAGTGCGGGATGCCTATTCAGATTAAATTAGTCAAGTAAAGAGCGTAAGCTTGGCGCGACAAACACGCTGCCAAGCTTCCCAAGTCTTAGCCCAGTGCGTATCCTGCCCCGCGCACAGTGCGCAGCGGATCATTGCCGCCGTGGGTACATAGCGATTTGCGCAAGCGCCCTACATGAACATCGACTGTCCGCGTATCCACATAGATATCGCGCCCCCAAACCCGGTCCAAAAGCTGATCGCGTGACCACACCCTGCCTGGTTTTTCGATAAAGGTTGCAAGCAAGCGAAACTCCGTCGGGCCCAGCTTAATGTTGCTGCCATCGCGGGTTACTTTGTGCGTTTCACTATCAAGAATAATGTCATCAAAACGCAAAGTCTGGCCAACAGTTGACGGGCGGACGCGGCGCAATTGAGTACGTACCCGCGCCATTAACTCTACCACGGAGTACGG